>CACXEX010000040.1 GCA_902766775.1 uncultured Ruminococcus sp.
AATGCACAGTTGAGTATTTCCGCAAGTGCATCGGTACATTACTACGCCAAGTTTGTAAAGGGTACACAGAAGACTATCTACTTTGTACCGAACAGCAACTGGACACTAAATAAGAACGAAAGATTTGCCGCATATGTCTATGAAAAATCAACAGGATATGACAAGTGGTTCGATTTGACATATGATGAATCAAAGGGCTGTTACTCATTTACCTATGATTCAAGCAATAAATATGATAAGATTATATTCAGCAGAATGAACGGCAGCACAACCGAGAATAACTGGAATAACGAATGGAACCGTACCCCGGGCTCTCACGGCGGAGTTGCCTCCGGTCTTGATATTCCGACAGACGGTAAGAACTGCTTTAATCAGGGAACCGAAAACGGCGGTTGGGATAACTGCGGCGGTACCTGGTCAACAAAATAAAACCAATTAAATTAACGGAGGTGAAACCATGAAAAAGAAATTTGCACTTGTAATTGCACTCGGACTTGTTTTGTGTCTGCTCTGCGGAATGGTGACAACTTTTTCATGGTTCAGCCGCCCTCGTGAAGAGTCCGGCGACACCCTCAAGTGGAGCGGTCAGTACAAAATCAGTAATGCTCAGGATATAACGATTAAAACCGTTGAATCGCCCGATGACGGTACAACATTCGGAGAAAATGAGGTTACGAATTTCAGCGGCACAATCGCCGCAGGCGAAAGAAGATATTTTTGCACCGAAATTTCAAATTCGGGAGACAGCGACCAGAGCGTTTCGCTCTATATGAAGAACCTGAAAGCAAGCAATTCCGCTGCTGCGTCAGGACTTTATGTAGGTGTAAACAAGCCGCTCAAAACTTATAAACCGTACAGCAGTCTTACAAATGCAGGAAGTAACGGTGTAAAGACAACACTTGATAAGTACAGAATGTATTTTGAAACCAATAATGTCACTTCGTGGAAAGACTCAACAACCGTAATCAAAATGCGTTACGGAACGGGAGATTCTTCCACACCTAACTGGCAGGGCGCTGTTACTATGTCGTATATTAAGGAAGGCTGGAGCGGAAACCGTGTGCTGTGTGCCGATATTCCGACAAGCACCAAAGTTATACAGATTTATGCCAACAACGACACAAGCGGTTCAAACGCAACTCCGTACATAGTATTAAAGGATTCATGTCCCGATTTGTCTGTTAAAGTCGGTTATGATATTAAGTTAGAGTCTGCGGTTGACAGTAAATATAATAACCACAAGTTTACACCGTATAAGATTGAGGGCACAGGCAACTTCATTAATTATTACAGCAGTGCAAATGTTCCTATCGGAAGCACATTTAATGCAAGCCTTGTTGCAAAGACAGACTATGTCGGCAAAAGCATAAGCTATGCGTCATCTTCAAACAGTGTGTTTACCGTTGACTCCAACGGTGTGATTACACCGGTAGCAACCGGTACCGCAAAGCTCAGAACAACGATTGTGGGCGATAATTACGGCGACAGCTATACTATTGAAACAACAGTCAATGTCTATACTTCGTCAAGCATTGAAAGCGTTGACGCACCGATTGTAACCAACCTTGAGGTTAAGGCAAAGACGCTTGACGGACCGATGGTTTCAAAGGTGTACTGGTACATCAAGAACGAGTCATCGTCAGCAATTTCCTACACACTCGATGATGTTTACATTTCGCTTTAATAAAACTTAAAACAAACAAAAGGGTTGTTTTTACAGCCCTTTTTTATTATAATTTTAGTTGTGGATTTGTGGCATTTATATGGTATGCAACAACATACTTTTTCAGCCATTATTTGCAGACGGATATTATCCGCCTGATTTATGGAAGGGTTTGTTGAATAACATATCTTGATATAATTCAACCTATGCGTTTGATTTGCACGCATTGCGTGCAACCGTGTGCGCAGCACACTGGTTGGAAAATATGGTTCGTCCTTACAAATGACCACACGGTTTATATCAAATCAGAATATTCAAAATAGAGCATATAATATCATCAATGCGGGCGTCCAATGAACGCCCCTACGGATTGGTTTGTACAACTCAATCACAAAGCAACGCTCGGGCGAATATGTCCTGTACTTTTTGCAAACTATCTACACGAACTGAGAACGGTGGCACACCGTGGAGGAATTTATGGAAAAAAAAAACGGTGTTGAAAATGCGGTTGAATTATCATCCGCAACAACCGAACTGACTGAATCAAAAGGTAAAAAAATAAAAAAGCAGGAGTCAAAGCTCCGCAAAACCCTGCGAATAATAAAAAATGTTTTGTGCTGGGGTGTGCTTGCAATACTCGTACTTACGGTTGTCGTGTTTATGAGTTCAAAGGTGAACGGCAAAGCGCCTACATTCTTCGGGTACTCAATACTTCGTGTTTCAACGGGAAGTATGGAACCCGAGCTGATGATTGGCGATGTAATTCTCGGAAAAAGCGTTGATAATCCCAATGACCTGAAGGTTGGTGATATTATCACATATCAGGGCAGCGGTCAGACAGAAGGACTTCTTGTTACCCACAAAGTAATTACAGCGCCCCACAAAACGGAGGACGGAACATACAAACTCCAGACAAAGGGCGTTGCAAATGACGCACCCGACCCAGAGATTTCAACCGATGATGTCCGTTATATTATGGTGTGCAAACTCGGTTTTATCGACACGCTGTACAATATTTTTCTCTCTCCGTGGGGACTCCTGATTTTTATAGCAGTTTTACTCCTTATTTTTGTGGATGAAATAGTTGTGATTATTCGCATATTGACGGGTCACGACAAGACGGCAAAAGACGGCGACATCAATGAAATAATTGACCGTTTGCAGCGGGAAAAGCAAGAGGAAAATTCTGCCGACAACAGCCAATCCGATAAATAAATACAGCACTTATGCGGTTGGAAGGATGAGTGAAATCTTACCTTTCAACCGTTTTTGTGGTGTTGCCGAATAAAGCGGGCGTTTGTGCACAAAATTGCTTTGTAGTGGCTAAAAAACGGCATAATAGTTGCATTGTTGGGCAAATTGTGATATAGTTTAATCGGTCAATTTTGGCCAAAACATATTAATCATATCAAATAATTATTTAAATCGGAGCAACGCTCAGTCTTGCTGTGGGTAGCAGAATTTGCGATTGATTGCAAGAGGTGTAAAAGAGCATTAGCTTCTAATGGTTTCGGTGGAAAATTGTTACTCCCGCCGAAATATCGGAAGTTACCCACGGCTTTAGAGGTGGGAGACTTCTGCAATTAGGTTATGTTCAGGGTGGTTTTATGGATTACAAATTAATAGCACTAGACATTGACGGTACGCTGACTAACTCTAAAAAAGAGATTACTCCCCGTACAAGATATGCACTTATGGAGGCTCAGAAACAGGGCAAAAAAATCATTCTCGCATCAGGCAGACATCCTGTTGGAATAATGCCGATTGCCAAAGAGCTTATGCTCGACCGTTTCGGCGGTTTTATTATGGCTTTTAACGGCGGAAAGATTATCAACTGCGAAACCGGTGAAACTATGGTAAGCAAGCTGTTTCCGCTTGAGTATCTTCCCGATATAGTAAATGTTCTGAAGGACTCCAACATCACAATCAATACCTATGATGACAAGCGCATTATTTCAGACAATAAGGTGAACGATTACACCTATGTTGAAAGGGATATAATCAAGGCAGAAATGGTTGTTGTCGATGATTTTATATCGTCTGTTCGTTTTGATATCAACAAAATTCTTCTTGCCGGTGAGCCCGATGAACTTGACAAGTATCAGAAAATTCTTGCAGACCGTTATGACGGCTTGCTTGATGTATATAAAAGCGCACCTTATTTTCTTGAGATTATGCCGTTTGGCGTTACAAAAGGCTCAATGTTGCCCCTTTTGCTTGATAAGCTCAAGATTAAAAGGGAAGAGCTTGCCGCTTTTGGCGACAACTACAACGATATGACTATGATAGGTTATGCGGGCCTTGGAGTCGCAATGGGTAATGCGGAGCCTGATGTCAAGAAAATTGCGGATTATATCTGTGAATCAAATGACGAGGACGGCATTGCAAATACACTTGAAAAGTTTGTTTTAAAGCAGTGATTTTTTGTTGATATGCCGAAAAATCGGCAGAAAAATCTTAAATTAAATTTTATGGAGCATCAAATTTTGTAACACTTTTGTATATATCCGTACAAAAGGGAATTTGATGCTCCTTTTTGTGTATATTACCCAAATTAGGGGGTTAATCTTTGGCGGCATCAATCTTGTAATTATTCCTTAAAAGAAAAATGTACATTGTTCTCTAAATTATAATATATTTGTATGTTATGTTGTACGAAATATAACAAAAGGAGGAAAATCTATGGCAAAAATGAAAAAATTGCTTGCTTTGATTTTGTCGATTTGCGTAATATGCACAGTATCTGTTATGTCCGTAAGTGCGGCTAACACAGATGATGATAACGACACTTCGGCATCAGGCACAATCACAGTACACTACTACTGTGAAGAAGGCACGCCCACAATTTATTACTGGAACAGCCTTCCGAAAAACATCAGCACAGAATATCCCGGTGTTAAGATGACTTCTGAGGGTAACAACTATTATAGGTACACTTTCAATGATGTTACAAAAATCAATATGATGTTCGTAACAAACGGAAAGCAATCCGCAGAACTCACAAGAAACACAGGTGAGTGGTGGTACAAGAACAAGAGATGGTCAAGCAAGAATCCTGAGGAAACACAGGATTTTGACCGCGTTGATATGCGTGAAGATACCATCTATTTTGTAATCACAACCCGTTTCTATGACGGCGACACAGGCAACAATGTTCATTGCTGGGATGACTCACAGGCAAACAACCCTGACAGCGATCCCGCATGGCGTGGCGATTTCAAAGGCCTTATCGACAAGCTCGACTACATTAAGGCTCTCGGATTCAGCGCAATTTGGATTACTCCTGTTGTAACAAACGGCGGCGGCTATGACTACCACGGCTATCATGCTTTTGATTTCTCAACTGTAGATGTTCGTTACGAGAGTGACGGTGCTACATATCAGGATCTTATTGATGCCGCTCATGAAAAAGGTCTTAAGATTATTCAGGACGTTGTATGGAATCACACAGGTAACTTCGGTGAGGCTAACCTCTGCCCGATGTTCACAAAGGAATACAACTCAATTCAGGATCTTGCATCTCCAAGCAGCATGAAGGTTATCGAGGGCAGTGACCTTGATAAATCATATCCGGACTATGACAACATGGGCGGAACTGCTCAGTTCCAGGCTCGTCTTGACATTCTTCAGGGAATTCACACAAGTGGTCACAATACTAACGAGGCTTATCACAGAGAAACAGCCGGTGGCGGTTGGGGTCAGCCTCTTGAGCAGTACGCATCAATCGAAGGCGACTGCCGTGACCTTAACACAGAAAATCCTGAGGTTGCAAAGTATATCAACGATACATACACAGGTTATGCCGATATGGGCGTTGACGGTTTCAGACTTGATACAGAAAAGCACATCAACCGTTGGACACTTAACAGTGCATATTTCCCTGCATATGAAAAGTATGAGAACTTCTACATCTTCGGCGAAGTTTGCGCAAGATGGAGTGAGTACATCAACGAAGGCGGTCAGTCAGACTCTCCGTTCTTCTACACTTGGAAAGAAACAAAGAGCAGTTGGCAGAACAATTGGGGAACTAAATTCAGCGATTGGGAAACTAACTTCTCAAATTCTAAGAAGCACTATTCTGAGTACAGTACAAGAAATTTGGCTGAAACAAGTGACAATGCATTCCTCAAGGGTATCGACTACCATACACCTGATTACAGCAAGTCAAACGGCACAGGTGTAATCGACTTCACAATGCACTGGAACTTTGAGAATGCAAACAAGGCATTCAATACAGCTCTTGGCGAAGATAAGGCATTCAACGATTCAACATGGAATGTTGTTTATGTTGACTCTCACGACTATTCACCTGACTTCTGCCAGAAGGTTCGCTACACAGGCGGTACACAGGCTTGGGCAGAGAATATGGATCTTATGTTCACATTCCGTGGTATTCCTTGCGTTTACTATGGTTCTGAAACTGAATTCCAGAAGGGTCAGGTTATTGATGTTGGTCCTAACGCACCTCTTTCAACAACAGGTCGTGCATACTTTGGTGACAACATTGAAGGTAGTGTAACAGCAACAGACTACGGTCAGTACACCAACGCAAGCGGTGCAGTTGCAAAGACACTCCAGTCTCCTCTTGCTGTTCATCTCCAGCAGCTCAACCAGATCAGAAGAGCAGTTCCTGCACTTCAGAAAGGTCAGTACACAACTGACAACGCATATGTATCAGGCAATATGGCATTCATTCGCCGTTACACAAAGGACGATGTTGACAGCCTTGCTTGTGTAACTATTTCAGGCGGTGCTACATTCAAGAACATTCCTAACGGCAAGTACATTGACGCTGTTACAGGCGATGTTAAGTATGTTACAAACGGCACACTTACAGTATCTTCTGTAGGTCAGGCTAATATGAGAGTTTATGTTTGCTGCGCAGACGGATTCACAGGCATTGACGGTCAGATTGGTACAAACGGTACATATCTTAAGTAATAAAATAATGTTGTTTTTATACGGAGCAGGCTCGGCTTGCTCCGTATTTTTTGTCTGAAGCCAAAATGACGGATTTTGATTTTTTAGCCGTCAAAAACTGACAAAATTGTAAATAAATATCCGTAAAAAATGCCTGATGATGAATAAAGCAACAGAAAATTATGCAAGTTCTACATATAAGGTCAAAAATAGTTATGACACTTCTGCAAGATTTGTACCTTTTCTTTTTTAAAAAAATGTGCTATAATATATAAAATATAGTTTCATTTTATTGTGAGAATTATCGTGAGAATTAAAAAGGAGTGATTATTATGGGAAACAACGAGTATTCGGATGTTACACCACAGATTCATGCATTGGCTCAGAAGATGACACATAACTCCGTGATTGATACAGCTTTATACACTAAGTACAATGTAAAAAGAGGTCTTCGTGACATTGACGGTAAGGGCGTTCTCACCGGTCTTACCGATATTTCGACAATCACACAGAACAAACTTGTTGACGGTAAGCTTGTGCCCTGCGAGGGTGAACTTCGTTACAGAGGCTACAATGTAAAGGACATCGTTGACGGTATTCTTGCCGATGACCGTTTTGGATTTGAGGAGGTTACATACCTTCTTCTCTTCGGCGATATGCCTAATGAACAGCAGTTAAAGGATTTTAAGGAACTTCTTGTTCAGTACAGAACACTTCCTCAGCACTTTGTTCGTGACGTAATCCTCAAGGCTACAAGCAGCGATATGATGAACTCAATTGCAAGAAGTGTGCTCACACTTTTCTGCTATGATAAGAATGCTAACGATACTTCAATCGACAATGTTTTAAGACAGTGTATTCAGCTTATTTCGGTATTTCCGCTTTTGTCTGTTTATGGCTACCACGCATATAACCACTATCAGTGCGACAACAGCCTTTACATTCACCGTGCAGAGCCTACAATGTCAACGGCAGAGGTAATTCTGTCACTCCTTCGTCCCGACAGACACTATACGCCTCTTGAGGCAAAGGTTCTTGATATGGCGCTTATTCTCCATATGGAGCACGGTGGCGGTAACAACTCGACCTTTACCACTCACGTTGTTACATCGTCAGGCACTGATACATATTCAGCCATTGCTGCGGCTCTTGCATCACTCAAGGGACCAAAGCACGGCGGCGCAAATGTTAAGGTTTACTATATGTTCGAGGACCTCAAAAAGCACGTTAAGGACTGGAAAGACGAGGATGCTCTTGAACATTATCTTGAAATGCTCCTTGATAAGCAGGCTTTCGATAAAAAGGGTCTTATCTACGGTATGGGCCACGCCGTTTATACAATTTCCGACCCCCGTCAGCAGATTCTCCACGGCGCAGTTAAAAAGCTCGCTGACGCTGAGGGTTATAACGATGAGTTTGACCTTTATGAGAGAGTTGAAAGACTTGCTCCTAAGGTTATCGGCAGAAAGCGTAAAATCTACAAGGGCGTTGCCGCCAATGTTGATTTTTACAGCGGACTTCTATACAGTATGCTTGATATTCCGTGCGAACTTTATACTCCGCTTTTCGCAACAGCCCGTATCACAGGTTGGAGTGCACACAGACTTGAAGAGCTTATCAACTGTGGCAAAATTATCCGTCCTGCATATATGAGCATTTCCGAAAACAAGGAATATGTCGATTTGAAAGACAGATAATGATTATGACGCTTGCGTCATAATCACTTAAAAGGTAAAAGCTAATAAGTAATAGTTGAGGTAGCGGTGTGCCACCGCAATTTTATTGAGAAGATAGCTATATAAAAACTTGCATCAGATGTTCCAAAAAATAAGGCTCTGATGCAAGTTTTGTTTATATATGGAATCCGTAGGAACCGGATATCATAGTCCGCACGGCGAGCCGCCGTTCCCAATTCGTGTAGATAGTTTGTAATACCAAAATCATATTATGCCCGAGCGTATGCAAAATTGAAAGTTGAAAATGGAAAATTGAAGTCGGCAACGAGCCGCCACAATCAATTTAATAAAATAGTTAGATAAATGAAATGCATCAGATGCCCAATAAGGTCTAATGCATTTTTGTTTTATATGAAAGCATATGTGTGTCTGTATGGGTAGTCTTGCGACCGCCAAGTAAAGCCAGAAAATTTGTGTTACATACAATTTTTATAAATATTGCAATTCAGTAGGGGCGTTCATTGGACGCCCGCCAAGTAAAGGCACAATATTTATGTTAAACCCAAATATATAAATGTCGCAAAATGAGATTACACACAACATTATCAGAAAATAGCAAAAGACCGCTCAAACGAGCGGTCTTCAAAATGTTGTGTGTTAAATTAAAATCTATTGCAATTAGCAGAAGAATACATCCATTTCCTCTTCGTTGCCGTCAGCAACAAAGTAAGCCTTGCTTTCTTCGGGCTTGAGGTAAATTGAAATTTCCTTTGCGTCCTTGCCGTATGTAGCCTTAACATTTTTGATTACTTCTTCAACAGGAACCTGTGCGCCTGCGTACTCAACAAAGAAGTTAACCTTTGTTTCAACGGGAACCGGCTTCTTAGGAGCAACCTTCTTAGGAGCGGTCTTCTTTACAGGAGCCTTCTTAACGGGTTCAGCTTTCTTTACAGGTTCAGCCTTCTTTTCAGCAGTAGCTTTTGCAGCCGTAGCAACAGTTTTAGCAGGCTCAGCCTTTGCAACAGTCTTCTTAGCGGGCTCTTCCTTAACGGGAGCAGCCTTAGCAGCGGCTGTTTTTGCAGTTGTTTTCTTTGTTGTTGCCATAATAAATCCTTCTTTCAAAGTAATAAAATATTGCAGGAATAAAATATTTTTTCTTTTGTAAATATTATACATTTCACAGTAAAAAAAGTCAACAAACTGTACAAAAATTCGGCGGTTAATACATATTTGCGAAAAAATAAAATTCCTGTTAGTTGAAATGCACAATGTTATTATCCCATATTTGTGAACTATGTCGTTTTTTCTTGTCAAAAAAACGAAAAAAAGCACATCTTCATTTGAAAACGCCTTACAACTGTGCTAAAATGATAGCTAAACTATTTTAAGAGAGAAGAATGTTTTATGGGAGAAGATTTCATCGTAATAGCACAACAGGTGCTTGTACTGTTCATACTTATAGCTGTCGGCTTTATATGCGGCAAGAAGAAAATCATTACAGATTTTTCTGCCCGCCATATGACCGATATAGTATTATATGTTGTAACGCCCTGCGTTATGATTTCCGCATTTCAGAGAGAATTCTCATTTGAACTTTTGAGCGGACTTATAATTTGCGTAATTTGTTCGGCTCTTATATTTGCCGTGTCCATTCTAATATGCAATCTCATTTTCCGTGACAAGGACGAAAGCAGAAAAGCCGTTATAAGATTTGCAACTATTTACTCAAACTGTGCGTTTATGTCTTTGCCTCTCCAGAAGGCAATACTTGGCGATGACGGTTGGTTTTACGGTTCAATTTTCGTAGCTGTGTTCAATATCTTTGTCTGGACCCACGGCCTCGTTTCGATGAGCGGCGACAAAAAGCAGCTTTCCTTCAAAAAGCTCATTCTCAACCCCGGACTTATCGGCGTTGTGCTTGCCATTATAATTTTCCTCACAGGCTTTAAACTTCCGTACATTATCAGCCAGCCGGTTGAATATCTTGCGGCTTTGAACACACCGCTCCCGATGTTGATTATCGGTTTCTACCTTTCACAGGCTGACTTCAAAAAGGCATTTACCGACAAGGGCGTGTATTTTTCGTCAGCAGTTCGTCTGCTCGGACTCCCACTTATTACCGCTGTTGTAATGTCTTTGTGTCACGTGACACCTATTATAACTATGGCCTGCGTAATCGCAACCTCAGCTCCGACTGCCGCCACAACTACTATGTTTGCCACAAAGTTCAACAAGGATGTTGAGTTGTCGGTTAGTATCGTTGCCTCAACAACGGTATTCTCACTTGCCACAATGCCTTTTGTTGTTATGCTGACAGGTGCGATGTGCGGATTTAGCAGTTGAATTTAAATTAAAAGTTAAAAATTTCGGTCGGGAAGACAGTTTGCAAAATGCAGAACATTGTCACCCGACCGTTTTTGTTTATATGTGATTATATGTTAAACTGTAGGGGCGCTCATTGGGCGCCCGCCTTAATGATAGAACTTGTTTAAACACATATTTATTAATGTGATGAAAACTGTGTATTCAAATTTGCACACAATGCGTGCAATCGTGTGCGTTGCACACGGGCGGGAGAACGATGTTATCCCTACAAGATAACAGTAACTTTGTAACATTTATAAAAATTGTATGTAACACAAATTTTTTGGCTTTACTTGGTGGGCGTCGATAAACGCCCTTACAGTTGGATTCCACAGACAATTACAATTTTACGCTCGGGCATGATATGTTTTTGACATCATAAAACTATCTTCTCGAATTGGGTACAGCGGCTCGCCGTGGTAATTGTAAAAATATTCAAAAATATATAGAAACTGATTTAAAAATTTGATATAATGAACATATAAAAATATATAATCCTTTGAGGGGGAAGGTATTATGTCGAGAAATCCTATGCAAAAACAAAAGCTTCTGTTTTTGAGGAAAATTTTGCTTGAAAAAACCGACGAAAATCACGGACTGACAACAACCGAAATACTTTCGGAACTTGCATCCTACGGGATAAGTGCGGAGAGAAAGAGCCTTTATGACGATTTACAGGTGCTTGAAAAATTCGGTATGGATATCTGCAAAACAAAATCTTCTACGGTAAAATATTATGTTGCAAGCAGAAAGTTTGAACTGCCGGAGCTGAAACTTCTTGTTGACGCAATTCAAAGCTCAAAATTTATTACCGAAAAAAAGAGTCTTTCGCTCATTCACAAGCTTGAGGGGCTTGCGAGCGTTTATGACGGCAAGGAATTGCAGCGGCAGGTTTTTGTGTCTAACAGAGCCAAAACAATGAACGAAAGAATTTACTATTCCGTTGATAAAATCCAGAACGCAATTGCGCTGAATCGTAAGATTTCGTTCAAATATTATCGTTGGGAGCTTGATTTTTCGGGTGCAGAAAGAATTGTAAAGCGTGAAAAAATCAAGGACGGCGGCTATGTTGCATCTCCGTGGGCTTTGTGCTGGGACGATGAAAATTATTACCTTATCGGATATGATACCTCTGCCGATTGTATAAAGCATTACAGGGTTGATAAAATGGACGAAATTATGATTCTTGACGAGGAGCGTGACGGCGGAAAAACATTTGAAAAATTTGACCTTGCGGGATATTCAAAGGGTGTTTTCTCTATGTTTGGCGGGGAGGAAAAAAGTGTAAAGCTGTCGGTGGATAACGACTGTATCGGCGTCATAGTTGACAGATTCGGCAAAAATATTTTTGTCACCAAGGAGAGCGACACCGCTTTCAGCGTATCAGTCAATGTTGTGACGAGCAAGCAATTTTATGCGTGGGTGTTTGGACTTGGCGGAAAGGTTCGAATTGTTGCTCCCGATGATGTTGTTGATGAATTTTTAAATCAACTTGAAAATGTAAAAAATTCTTTTAATTTGTCGTAAAGTTGGCAATATATCATCTTAAAAGCTGAAAATCAAAATGTCTGTTTCAAAAATAACTATAACAATTATAGGTATATAAAACGATATAATCTTGCAAAAAAACAAAAATGAATGAACATACAGTATAATGCGGAATATTTAAAATTTGCATAAATTGCATTTTATATAATTATTTTTGGCTAATTCATCGGAGTTATTGACTTTGTTGTACATAAAGTCTATTATATTGTTGTAGTGATTAATTGTGTTGTTTTCAGACACAAAATGTCTGAAAACTAAAATTAACTGAATTGGGGTTATTATTATGAGTTTTGATTTCTTGCGTTCCGCAACCGCTTCAAGTTCTGCTTACAGAGTTGTATGCGGTGAGATGATTATTGACGATATGTGGAATGTCCACAATGAAGTTCTTGTAGCTGTTGTAAGAGACGGCTATATGACAATTGAGATGGGTGCCAACACCTATTCTCTTTCAACAGGTGACATCTACTTTGTTTCACCTAACCAGAGATATAAGATTAACAATACAGGCAATGCGAGAGTTGAGGTTATTTTGCTCAACCTTTCAAATCCTGCATCGCTTACTCAGGAGTTCATTCCCCAGAGTCTTATCAGAGGCCTTGTGACCGGAAACTGTACTCACTTTGCAAAGGTTCCGAGAGGCGACTACCGTTACAACAACCTTATTGAAGATATCAATACAGTTATTTCTGCCGAAAACGAAAAGAACGAGTTCTTCCAGATTCTTGTTCACGGCAAAATGTACGATATTTTCTATATTCTCTTCTCATCAGGTCTTGTTAAGATTTGTGATGTTGAGGCTCAGGGCAAAAAGTATCGTGCTCTCCGCAGAATTACCGAGTATATCAACAACAACTTCTGTGACAGCATTACTCTTGATACAATCGCTCAGACAACAGGTCTCAGCCGTTATTATGTGTCACACCTCTTTAAAGAGCTTATGAACACAACATTTGTAAACTACCTTAACGAGCTCAGACTTACAAGAGCCGCAATGCTCCTTACAACAACAGACACTCCTGTTATCGAAATTGCAGGTATGTCAGGTTTCAACAACATCTCAAACTTCAACAGAGCCTTCAAGATGTACTATGATACAACACCTTCAAAGTACAGAAGAGCTGAAAAACAGTCAGCGTAAACGAACATTTTTACAATAAAAGCCGGTGCATTTGCATCGGCTTTTGTTTGTAGTAATAATTTGTCCTCTTCGGTAATATTGTTTAAAAAAGGCGGCTTATTTTTGTAGAGTACCCAAGTTGAAAACGATTGCGCATAGTGGTATAATTATATATGTATGTGACTGATATTGTGTGCGTATTATTTGTGTTTAGAAGTATTAAACGGCGGTGAAACGATGAAGTTTTTTAACAAAAATGTTAATAAAGTTTTGTCGATTATTTTGGTCGTGCTTTCTGTTATTGTGGTTTTGCAGTTTGTCTGTTCAAACGGAACCCTCAATGCAGGAGAAACCCCGAAAGAATCGGCAATGGCAAGGGTAAACCCGAACATTCAGAAAATTGTTCCCACAACGGTTGCACCGACAACAACTGTACCTGTTGAAACAACGACGGCAAAGCCGAAAAAGAAAAAGCCCAAGGCAACAACTCAGCCTCAGACAAAGGCTACAAAGGCGACAAAGCCCACCACTCAACCCGTTACGACGGCAGAGGCAACTGTTCCGTTTGCAACGGCAATCCCGCCGAAAGAACCGGTTGACTACCAGTCGCAGTGGGACGCAGGCTACCTTGTGGCAATTGACAATCCGGACAAGACATATCAGTGTGCAAAGGTTACTTTGACTGATGAGGACAGAGATTTGCTTGAAAGACTCTGTATGGGTGAATTTGGTTCAGGTGGTTTTATCGGAGCGGCACTCATTGCACAGTCGGTAAAAGACGCAATGTGTTTTGACGGTTACCCGACAGTTGCCTCGGTTATCGAGAACTGCCACTACACGGGCAGTACCAAAATCGGCACAAATCAGGAATGTATTCAGGCGGTAAGCTACATTTTTGACGAAAACAAAGATGCTGTTCAGCACCGCATTATGTATATGTATAACCCCGATATGGTTCAGAGCGCCTTCCATGAAAGCCAGAACTATATTCTGACATATCAGACCGTCAGATTTTTTGACAGGTGGGGGTATTGACGAAAATCTTTGATTTTCGTCAGCTAAATTCACACTGCGTGTGAGCTAGATTTGCTACGCAAGCTATATTATCCTGCGGATAGCTATATTGCCCTTCGGGCAGTTTAAAGTGGATTTAATTTAGCTGTAAACCGAAAGGTTTGCAATTTAGCAACTGAGCGACAGCGAAGTCATTTAGCTTTGCGACCTGTCGCAAAATTTAGCTAAAAGAAAACTATCTGAATTGCAAAGTAAAAAATAGAAATACAAGTGTGAATTTAGTGCTAAAATTCACGCATGGCGTGAGCTAAATTTGCTACGCAAGCTAAATTATCTTGCGGATAGCTATATTGCCCTTCGGGCAGCACATGCCCTAACGGGCAAGTAAAAGTTAATAGTTAATAGTGAAAAGTTATGGTCGGGAAGATACATTGCAAAATGCAAAGATGTGTTTCCCGACCGTTTATTTTAGATGAAAGGTGTTGTACAAATTAAAATTCAGCAACTTCCTTTTCTTCAATTTTATCTGCTGGTTCGGGCTTTTCTTCGGCATATTTATCCTTTAAACCATCAATTACTTCGCAGATTATTTTTGTTGATGTCATAAACATAACTCTGACTTTGAATTTTTTCTTGACATACTTATTGACTGCGCCGGCACCCATTGTGCCGTTGGCTTTGGTGTACGGAGAATTTGCTATGTAGCCAACCGTGCCGATGTTTTTCATCGTGACCTTAATTGCCTCGCTGTCATATGGGTTATTGTGTTCCTTTTTACAGGTCAGCTTTTTGCCGATGCTGAACGGATTAAAACCGTAGAAATATTTCATTCCCGTGATTGTAACATAAAGTTTTTTCATAATAATTTCCTCCTTTGATTTTGTGAATTATCTTTTGCGGCGATTTCTGCGGTGGGTGGGTTTCTTTTTCATTCCCATAATTGCCTTTGCAGAACCCGACACAGCATATGCCGTGAAGATGTAGACACAGAAATTCAGCATTGTTATTCCTCCTCGTTTTCATTTGCCTTCCTTACTGTATCTATATTTTATCAAAAGAGGTGTCCGATAAAACGGACTTTGGTAATGACCGCTTGCGGTCATTACAGTGAAATTCGCCGTTGGCGAGTGAAATCTGACTTTGTCAGGTGAAATCGTCCTATCGGACGGTGAAATTGCCCTATCGGGCAGTTGTGGTCGGGAAGACAGTCTGTAAAATGATAAACAAAAGTTCCCGATTAATTTGATTCGCCATGCGAATCAATATTTATGGGAGAGTATCATATAAAACAAAAATGCATCAGAACCTTATCGGGTATCTGATGCATTTTCTTTATCTAACTATCTTATTAAATTAATTGTGGCGGCTCGCCGTCATTTTTCATTTTCAATTTACAAATCTCCTTTCTGGAGATTTGTAAAACTGTCTTCCCGAACTGGGAGCGGTGGCACACCGTCTGTTATTTAAGTGTTTTCATACACTGCTTAAATGTTTCAATTACATACCATGCCTCATCATCGGTGAGGGTTGAGTTCATCGGGAGGGTGAGCTGGTTTTTGTGCATATTATACGCATTCGGGTAATCTGTAATCTTGAAACCACGCTTGCTGTATGCCGAAAGCAACGGCAACGGCTTGAAGTGAACATTACACATAACGCCGTGGTCTGCCATCATATTATAGAACTTGTTGCGATACTCTGCGTCCTTGCCGATGAATCTTACAAAGTAAAGGTGACCGCTGCTACGGTGGTTTTCATCACAATGATTAAGCACTTGAACAGGCAAGTCCTTGAACTCTTCGTTGTAGAGCTTTATGAGCTGATGTCTGCGGTCAAGCATCTGATCGTAGCGTTCAAGCTGAGCCACACCGATTGCGGCAAGCACATCGGTCATATTACACTTATACTGTGTGTCAACAACATCATATTCCCACGATGCAACCTTGTTTTTCTGATAGGCATCCTTAGTCTGACCGTGAAGTGAGAGAAGCATATACTGCTTGTACATTTCTTCCTCGTCAATTCCGTCGTGTGAACGGTGAACAGCCGCACCGCCCTCGGCAGTTGTCATATTCTTTACTGCGTGAAAGCTGAAGTTCGTGAAGTCTGCAATCTCACCACACATTTTGCCGTGCCACTGAGCACCGAATGCGTGAGCACCGTCAGCCATAACAATAACTCTGCCGAACTTTTCCTGAAGTTCGTTGCGTGGATTGAAAACGCTTTTCTTCCTTTCAACAGCCTCAAAAATACGGTCATAGTCGCACACAACACCCGCAAGGTCAACAGGAATGATAACCTTTGTGTTGTGGTTGATTGCCGCCTCCATCTTATCGTAGTCCATTTCAAAACTGCCGCTCTTGCAGTCAATCATAACAGGCTTTGCGCCCACATGGTAGATGATTGATGCGGTTGCTGTGTAGGTGTATGCAGGAACGATAACCTCGTCTCCCGGTCCGATACCGAGAATACGCAAAGTAAGCTCGGCACAAGAGGTCTGTGACGAAAGGCACACCGCCTTTTGTGTGTGGCATCTTTCTGCAATACGGCTTTCAAAAAGCTTTGTTTCGGGACCTGTTGTAATCCAGCCCGATTTCAGAACCTTTATAACTTCGTCAATTTCTGCCTGAGAAAGGTCAGGCGGTGAAAATGGGATTTTTCTCATTTTAAATTTCTCCTCAGGTACAGTCGCAAAAAATGCTACTGCACACGAATTTAAATCTGAAAATATTGCACTCCATTTAATTTGGAGTGTTTCTTTGCTCGCAAGGTGCAAAATTGCGACCGATTGCAAGCAGTACAAAGGAGCGTTAACTCCTTAGAATTTCAGTGGGAAACGAAATTTCCTGCTAAAATTCTTAGTGTCACTCGCCAAATGGGCGAGTGACGCCTATACTAAATTATACAACGCAAGTCATAAAAAGTAAAGTTCCAAAATACCCAAAATATGCTCTGGAAATGCTGTTTTGTATGGTGTATGAGCCGTATTGCAGTCAATTTTCAGCCTTTTTCGCTCTCTAAGGCTTTCTTTTTCAGATATTTATTTTTTGTTGCAAGACCGCCTCTTATGTGCCTTTCGCTTTTGTTGGTGTCAAGAATTTCTCTGACCTGTCGGTAGAGTGCGGGGTTAAGCACCTTGAGCCGTTGGCTGACATCCTTATGCACGGTACTTTTGCTCACACCGAACTTTTTTGCCGTACTTCTCACGGTTGCCTTGCTTTCAATTATGTATTCTCCGAGCATTGCCGCTCTTTCTTCTACTATACCTTTCACATACAGCCCTCCTGTCTGTTCTCCGTCTTTTAGTCGGAAAACATCTGCATTTAATCATATGTACAAACAACGGATTGTATGACGGGATAGCTTAGTGTATTTCTTTGTGTTTTATCAATGATTTAAATAATTTTTTGTATAAACCGACAAATATTTCTGATTATCTTCGTTGCTTATGTGAATTGAAAAGTTATGTCTTTTGATGGTATAATTTAGCTGTAAGGTCAGAGAAAAACAAACAGGCATAATATTCTGTAACTTTTCGTGGGGGAGGCTTTTATATGAACGAACGAACGAAAAAAAGAGGAAAATTTGCGGCACTTGTCCTTTCGGTTATGCTGGTTGTTTCGTGTGTTGTGTCAACGGGCGTGTTCACAACATCGGCATACACGGCACAAAAACAGGGCAAAATTGTTTATAACAAGGCTTTTTATGACGCATACGGTGATGTGGACAGTAAAATTTATGACAGTGTTAAAAATTTTGACGAAGAAATTGATGTCAGCAGTCTGAATATTAAGAAAAGTGATGTGTCACAATTTTTCTATACATTTGTGCTTGTACATCCTGAGTTGTTCTACCTTAATTTGGGATTTTCCTATTCCTATTTTCCGAGTGGAGACAAGATAATGGATATTTATCCGTCATATACGATCGATAAATCAGAATATGAAACAAAGAAAAAGTCAATTGACAAGGAAACCGAGAGAATTCTTTCCCTTGTAAATGACAATATGACCGATTCGGAAAAGGCTCTTGTTATCCACGATGAGCTTGCAATTATGTGTGAATACAGCACGAGTGATTACAGTAAAGCAGGCATTTATGACTCACTTGTGGATAAGACATCAGTTTGTCAGGGCTATGCGCTTGCATATTCATACCTTTTGTCACTCGTGGGGATTGACTCCGAAATCGTAGTTTCTGATACAATGAACCATATGTGGAACAAGGTTCATATCGGGGACGCTTGGTATAATGTTGATGTTACGTGGGATGATCCTGTTAATGACAGACCGGGACACGCTCAGCATACATATTTTCTTTTGAGCGATACCGCAATCCAAAACCTTCCGTCAAGTCACTATGACTATACAATCAGTTACGGCGCAAATTCAACTAAATATGATAATTACGAGATTCATAACTTTGACACAAGACTTTGTGACATTAACGGAGATTTCTACGGATTTGTCAACAGCTATTCTTCAATTAACAAAGGATCGCTGCTGAAATACGATCTTGACAGCAATGCCTGTGAGAAGAAACTCACGGTAGATGAAAAATGGAGTGCAGGCGGCAATGCCTACTGGCTCAACACATTTATGAGCCTTGAAAAGTACAATGACACTCTGTATTTCAATACATCCGACGCAGTGTATTCATATGAGGTTGAAACAGGCAGACAGGCTGTTGTTGCAACAGACATCGACGGCGTGTCAGTCTCATCGGGCAAGTTGTGCTACGGTATGGTTCTCAAGGGCGATGCAATGTATGTTGCCGTGTCGGATTCTCCGAACAACAAGGCAACTTTGCAGTATGTAAAGAGAGTTGACAGAGGTAAGGTCGCTGTTGGTATGACAAATTATATTTTGCTTGACAATTCGACCGAAAAGGTTTTGTACGGTGACTGCAACAGTGACGGGAAAATTGACATCATAGATGCAACCGCAATTCAGAAAGCAATTGTCGGACTTATAAGTCAGAGCGAAATTCAGCGTATCAGCGCCGATGTAAACTTTGACTCCGATATCACAATTTCCGATGCAACAATTATTCAGAAGTACATCGTCGGACTTATATAAGGCGGTAAGTCGGCGGTTGCAAGACTACAATTTGAGAAGATAGTTAGATAGAGAAATTGCATTGATGCCCAATATGGTATCAATGCAATTTTTGCTTTTTCATTGCAACCAAAACAATTGCAATATGTTTCCACTATTGATTTACCTTGGCGGTTATGCTATAATTCTAAAGATATAGTGTATTAACGGAGGCTTTAGAATGCTGGATTCATATGTTGAAATTGACCTTGACAAAATCGGTGCAAATGCCCGTGCAATAACACAAAAATACAGCGACTACAAATATTTCATTGCCGTTCTCAAGGGCGACGGTTACGGCCACGGTATGGAAGTGGCAAATGAAATGTACAAAAACGGCATTAACTATTTTGCCGTGTCCTCTCTTGAAGAGGCTCAAAGCTTTCGTAAAGTCAACAAGGACGCTCCGCTTTTGTGCCTGCATCCAGTTCATCTTTCAAGAATTGAGGAGGCAAAACAGCTTGACCTCACAATTGCCGTGAACGAGCTTGACTACCTCAAAAAGCTGCTTGATTTGAACATTGACTACAACTTCAAGGTTCACCTCCAGATTGATACAGGATTTAACCGCCTCGGTTTTAAGGATAAAAACGAAATCAAGACTGCCGTTGATATGATTAACGGTTCAAATTTTGTTCTTGAGGGCATTTATCAGCATTTTGCAACAGCGGGAATTTTTGACCCACACTGGGACGAGCAGGTTAGAAATTTCAAGGAGCTTACTTCGCTTATTGATTTAAAGAAAATTCCGATTGTCCATATGGGCAGTTCCGTTTCAATGCTCACCCACCCGAAACAGCCTTTTACAACAGGCGTGAGAATGGGCATTGCAATCTACGGCTACAATGTTGCCCCGGATTCTCTTTCGAATTCGCCAAAGGACAAACTTCGCAAAATGCGAAACGATTACTTCATCAAAAAGTACAACATCAGCGAAACATATTTTGATGTAAAGATAGATTTACAACCGGCTATGAAGATGAAAACCCGTATTCTTCAGCTTAAAAAGGTGAACAAAGGCGAGTGGTTCGGCTACAATGCGTCATATACGGCAGACGAGGACATTATTCTTGCAATTCTTCCTGTCGGCTACAACAACGGCATAGGTCATGCGAATCACGGCAGAAGGGTTGTTATCAACGGCAAAAAGTATCCCGTTGTCGGCGAAATGTGTATGAATATGACGGCAATTAAGGTTGATTCATCGGTAAAAATTGATGACGAGGTAACACTACTCGGTGACGGTATAACCGTTGGTATGTTCGGCAGAAGTTCCGGTATGGGCAATGCCGAGGCACTTGTGAATATAGGCAAGAACAATCCGAGATTTTATGTAAAAGACGGTAAGGTTGTAAAGGAGAAGTAAGATGGCAGTTTCGGTACACAAATGGCTTTTGAATAAATTCAGAGATATCAACCACAGCAGAATGGACAAGCACATTGACATTATCGCCAAGAACAGCGGCAAGTCAAAGGCTTATATCAAGTTCGACATAATCCGCAACTTTCTCATCAGAGGTACAGGCTATACGGATTACTTCCGCTGTGATTTTATCAACCTTTCGGCAAAAGAGAAAAAGACTTTTGTAACTGCAAAGACTTTCTACAAAATTCTCGAATATCTCAACGATGAGGAGTATATCGTTCTTCTTCGTGACAAACTTGTTTTTGATGAGCTTTTCAAAAAGTATCTCAAGAGAGATTTCATCAACCTTCGCACAGGCAGTAAGGAAGATTTCAGGAAGTTCCTTGACGGCAGAGAAACCGTTTTTGCAAAAGATCCGACAGGCGAGGGCGGTCACGGCATTTCAAAAATCACCGTTGCCGATGTTAAAGACAGCGACAAGCTTTATGATGAACTCAAGGCAAACGGTCAGCTCCTTGTTGAGGAGGCAATTATTCAGAGCGATGACCTTAACGAAATCAATCCTTGCGTTGTAAATTCATGGCGAGTTGTTACGCTCTATAAGGACGGCAAGGCGCATATAATAAATAACGCTCTCCGTATCAATCAGGACGAGTCGAATGTTATCGGCTGTACGAACGACCTTTACCTCAGCCTTGATGCAGACGGCAGAATCGACAGTAATGTAATTGACGACTACGGCAATGTTTATGACAAACATCCGATGACAGGCAAGAAGTTCTCCGAGGTTAAGATTGCAGGCGTTCGAGAGGCTCTTGATATGGTTGTTGAGGCAGCGGAAAAGATTCCGCAGGTGAGATATATCGGCTGGGATATCGCCTTTTCAAAGAACGGTCCCGTTATGGTTGAGGGCAACGAGTACCC
>CACXEX010000041.1 GCA_902766775.1 uncultured Ruminococcus sp.
TATTAGGGAAAATCTTGACAAATTTGATTTGATAAGCGATATGCTTGACAAAAGTGTTTACGATTATATTATAAAAAATAATTTATATCGGAAGTGAGTGCTTTGAATATATCTGATTATAAAAAAATAATTCGTGAAAGAATGGGTGATTACAGATTTAATCACAGCGTTAATGTTTCAAAAGAAGCCAAAAAACTTGCGAAGCGTTACGGTGCTGATGAAGAAAGAGCTGAAATTGCCGGTATTCTGCACGATATAACAAAAGAAATGCCAAAGGAACAGCAGTTGCAAATTATTATCGACAGTGGTATAATTTTAGACAATGTTCAACTTCATGCACCAAAGTTGTGGCACGGAATGAGCGGCAGTATTGTCGTTCGTGATGAACTTGGTATTGACGATGAAGATATACTCAATGCAATAAGATACCACACAACAGGACGAGCAGGAATGAGTTTGTTGGAAAAAGTTATTTTTACTGCTGACTTCACTTCTGAAGAACGTACATACAGCGGTGTGGCAACAATGAGAAAGAAATCTAAAAGGAGCCTTGAAGAAGCTATGCTTTACGGCTATCAGTTTACATTTAAGGACCTTTCTAAAAGACAGCTTGCAATTCATCCCGATGAAGTTGCCTGCTATAACGAAATTGTTCTGCAAATATCCCAAACGAAAGGAAAAAACAAATGAGTTCTTACGATGAAGCAATACTTGCAGCAAAAGCCCTGAGTTCAAAAAAGGGACTTGATATTCAGATTATTAAAATTGCCGATGTTTCTGTTCTTGCCGATTATATGGTAATCGCAACAGGTACAAGTTCAACCCATGTAAAGGCACTTGCCGATGAGGTTGAATACAAGCTTGATCAGGCAGGAATTTCGGTAAGTCATATAGAAGGTTACAGATCAAATTCATGGATTCTTCTTGACTACATTGATGTTATTGTCAATGTATTTGACGATGAAGCTCGTGACTTTTATGACCTTGAAAGACTGTGGCAGGACGGCGAAAGCGTTGACCTGACAGGTATCGTTGATTAATCGCAGGAGGGGTTACTTTGAAATACAATCATAAAGCCGTAGAAGAAAAATGGCAAAAAATCTGGGAAGATAAGGGTGTGTTCCATGCAAGTGAGGACAAAAGCAAAGAAAAGTTTTATGCTCTTATCGAGTTCCCATATCCGTCAGGACAGGGCCTTCATGTAGGTCATCCCCGTCCGTACACAGCACTTGACACAGTTGCAAGAAAACGCAGACTTGAGGGTTACAATGTTCTTTATCCTATTGGCTGGGATGCTTTCGGACTTCCTACTGAGAACTATGCAATCAAGAACCACGTTCATCCCGAAATTGTAACAAAGAAGAATATTGCTCGTTTTAAAAAGCAGATTCAGTCACTCGGTATTTCTTTTGACTGGAGCAGAGAAATCAATACAACAGATCCCGAATACTACAAGTGGACACAGTGGATTTTCATTCAGCTCTACAAGCACGGTCTTGCTTATAAGAAAGAGATGAATGTAAACTGGTGTACTTCATGTAAGTGCGTTCTTGCAAACGAAGAAGTTGTAAACGGCGTTTGTGAGCGTTGCGGAAGCGAAGTTATTCACAAGGTTAAGTCACAGTGGATGCTTAAAATTACAGAATATGCAGATAGACTTATCAATGACCTTGACCTTGTAAATTACCCCGACAGAGTAAAAGCACAGCAGAAGAACTGGATCGGCAGAAGTAAAGGTGCTGAGGTTGATTTTACAACTACAACAGGTGACACACTTACAATTTACACAACCCGTGCCGATACACTTTACGGCGCTACATATATGGTAATTTCTCCTGAACACCCAATGATTGAAAAATGGGCTGACAAGATTTCTAATATGGATGAAATCAGAAAGTATCAGGAAGCTGCTGCTCGTAAGTCTGACTTTGAAAGAACAGAGGTAGCAAAGGATAAGACAGGTGTTAGAATTGACGGTGTTAATGCTATTAACCCTGTAAACAATAAGGAAATCCCGATTTTTATTTCTGACTATGTTCTTGTATCATATGGTACAGGTGCTATTATGGCTGTTCCTGCTCACGATACTCGTGACTGGGAATTTGCAAAGAAGTTTGATCTTCCTATTATTGAAGTTGTAAAGGGCGGCAATGTTCAGGAAGAGGCTTACACAGATTGTGCTAAGGGCATTATGGTTAATTCAGGAATGCTTGACGACCTTACTGTTGATGAAGCAAAGAAGAAAATTATCGACTGGCTCACAAGTGAGGGCAAAGGTCACGCAAAGGTAAACTACAAGCTCCGTGACTGGGTATTCTCTCGTCAGCGTTATTGGGGCGAGCCTATCCCAATGGTATATTGTGAGAAGTGCGGTTATGTTCCTCTTGATGAAAAAGACCTTCCGCTCAGACTGCCAATGGTTGAGTCATATGAGCCGACTGATAACGGTGAATCACCACTTGCAAAGATGACAGACTGGATTAACACAACATGTCCGTGCTGTGGTGGTAAAGCTAAGAGAGAAACCGATACAATGCCTCAGTGGGCAGGTTCATCATGGTATTATCTCAGATATATGGATCCGCACAACAAGAACGCTATTGCATCAAAAGAGGCTCTTGAGTACTGGTCACCTGTTGATTGGTACAACGGCGGTATGGAGCATACAACACTCCACCTTCTTTACAGCCGGTTTTGGCATAAGTTCCTCTATGATATCGGTGTTGTTCCAACTCCGGAGCCATATGCAAAGCGTACTTCACACGGTATGATTCTCGGTGAGAACGGCGAGAAAATGAGTAAGTCAAGAGGCAATGTTGTAAATCCTGATGAAATTGTTGACGAATACGGTGCAGACACAATGCGTTTGTACGAAATGTTCATCGGTGACTTTGAAAAAGCTGCTCCGTGGAGCAAGGCAAGCATCAGAGGTTGCCGCAGATTCGTTGAGCGTTACTGGAACCTTCAGAACGTTCTCATTGACGGTGACAAAATCAGACCTGAACTTGAAAGTGCATTTAACAAGGCAATCAAAAAGGTTGGCGAAGATATTGAGAACATTAAGTTCAATACAGCTATCGCAACTCTTATGGCTTTGATTAACGATATTTCAAATGTGAAGTCAATCAATAAGGAAGAACTTAGAATTTTCTCAATTCTTCTTAATCCATTTGCTCCGCATGTTACAGAAGAAGTTTACGAAGCTTGCAAACTTGGCGACGGTATTCTTGCCGAAGCTAAGTGGCCTGAATATGACGAGTCAAAATGCGTTGACGAAAGCGTAGAAATTGTTGTTCAGGTAAACGGCAAAATTAAAGCTAAGCTTAACATTCCTGTTGATGCAGACAAGGATACAGTTCTTGAACTTGCTAAGAATGACGAAAATGTTATGAAAGCAATTGACGGAATGAACATTATCAAGGAAATTGTTGTTCCAAAGAAGCTTGTAAACCTTGTTGTTAAGCCATAATTCAACTTTTAAAATTAATTTGACCTAAATTTCTACAATGCTATTGACATTATTCGAGTCATAATGTATAATAACATTTGCAATTATATGCAAATTACCCATGCCCGGAGGCAGATGGGAGGGAAGATAGATGGCAGAGATTAGACTTAAAGAGAATGAATCCCTTGAAAGTGCTTTAAGAAGATTCAAAAAGCAGTGTGCCAGAGCTGGCGTTATTGCTGAGGTTCGCAAAAGAGAAGCTTACGAAAAGCCCTCTGTAAAGCGTAAGAAAAAATCCGAAGCAGCTCGCAAACGCAAATACAGGTAATCAAACAGGCGGACAGAGCATTCTGTCCGCTTTTTGTTTTATCTTCATATTTCTTTGAAAAAAGGTGACACTATGAAAAAGATTCTTGTTATACTCGGTCCTAACCTTAATATGGTAGGCGTTCGTGAAAAGGGAATATATGGTGAAGAAACTGCCTCTGATATTGAAAAGCAGATTATTTCGTATGCTGAAAACAATGGATTTTCCGCAGAAGTTTTTCAGTCAAATCATGAGGGAGATCTTATTGATAAAATTCATTCTGCAAAGGGTAACTTTGATGGTGTTGTAATCAACGCAGGTGCGCTTACTCATTACAGTTACGCATTAAGAGATGCAATTGCTTGCGTAAAGATTCCTTTTGTAGAGGTTCATATGTCTAACATTCACGCAAGAGAAGAGTTCAGACACACCTCTGTAATCGCACCTGTTTGTGTTGGTCAGATTGCAGGTTTTGGTAAGAACAGCTACTTCCTTGCAATAAATGCATTAAAGGATTTGATGTAATGCAAAACGCTTTATTTGAGCAAAGACTTGAGAGTTTAAAGACTATTCTTGACAATAACAGTCAAGCTGTTTTGTTGACTAATGAGAAGAATATCGGCTATTTTTGCGGATTCTTTCACAGCGAAGGTTATTTGCTCGTGACTAAGAATGAAACTGTCCTTTTTGTAGATTTTAGATATCATGAGGCTGCTTTAAAAAAATCAAGCGGATGCAAAGTTGTCCGCTTTACGAAGTTGTTTAAAGACCTTATGGGCGAATTTAAGAACAATTCTATTGTAAATATACTTTTTGAAGCATCCGATATTACTGTTGAAAAATACAATCGTTTTAAAAAGGCATTTTCAGAAAACAATATTGAGTGTGTTTGTGACGGAAGTCTCGATCGTAAGATTGAAGAAATCAGATGCATCAAAGATGAGTCAGAAATTGAAAAAATCGCTAAAGCACAGGAGATAACCGAAAAATCGTATCTTGAGGTTCTCAATTACCTTAAACCGGGAGTTAGTGAACGCAGAATTGCACTTGAACTTGAACATCTTATCAAGCTCAACGGTGGCGAGGGCGTTTCATTTGACCTCATCACGATTACAGGTAAAAAGACTTCACTTCCGCACGGAGTGCCGTCTGACGATATTGTTAGTGAGGGCGATTTCTTTACTTTTGACATTGGTTCAATTTTTGAGGGTTATCACAGCGACACCACACGAACGGTTGCAATCAAGTCTGCAGGTGAAGAAATGCAAAAAATTTATAACATCGTCTTAAAAGCCCAGCTTGCTGTACTTGACGGTGTTAAACCGGGTGCAAAGTGTTCTGATGTTGACAAAATTGCAAGAGATATAATCACAGAAAATGGTTATGGCAAATGTTTTGGTCATGCAACAGGTCACGGCGTGGGTCTTGATATTCACGAATCACCAGTTGTATCCCCGAGAAGTGAAACAATACTCAAAAAAGGTATGATAATAACCGATGAACCCGGAATTTATCTGCCAAATAAATTTGGTGTTCGCATAGAAGATATGCTTTGCGTGACAGAAACAGGTTACAAAAACTTCGTTTCACTCCCAAAAGAACTTATTATTGTATAATAAAAGTCTTGCATTTTTCGCCATTGTTATGTATAATGTAAATTGTTATATTACGGCATACATTACCGTATTTCCGTATGAAAGATAATTAGGAGGTATTACTAATGATATCAGCAGGTGATTTCAGAAACGGCGTTACATTTGAAATGGACGGTCAGGTTGTATCAATCATCGAATTCCAGCATGTAAAGCCAGGTAAGGGTGCTGCATTTGTAAGAACTAAAATCAGAAATGTTATTACAGGCGCAGTAGTTGAAAAGACTTTTAACCCAAATGATAAGTATCCCACAGCTTTCATTGACAGAAAGGATATGGAATACAGCTATTCAGACGGCGATCTTTACTACTTCATGGATACAGAAACATGGGAGCAGATCCCGATTAACAAGAGCGTTCTCGGCGACAACTTTAAATTCGTTAAGGAGAATATGGTATGCAAGGTTCTTTCTTACAAGGGCAATGTATTCGGTATTGAGCCTCCGAACTTTGTTGAGCTTAAGGTTACTAAGACTGATCCCGGCTTTAAGGGTGATACAGCAACCAACGCTACAAAGCCTGCAACTCTTGAAACAGGTGCTGAAATTAAGGTTCCTCTCTTCATTGATGAGGGCGAAGTTATTCAGATCGACACAAGAACAGGCGAATATATGGGCAGAGCTTAATTTCTGCAGGAGAATCGGTTATGAATCTTACTGAAAAAATTTCTTACATTCGTGGTCTTTGCGACGGTCTTGAACTTGATGAGTCAAAGCCTGAGGTAAAGGTTCTTAACGCAATCGTTGATCTTCTTGACGATATGGCTTTTGAAGTATCTGATATGGAAGAGCTTTACGATGAGTTAAGTGCTCAGGTTGATGAAATTGATCAGGATCTTGCTGATGTTGAGTCTGATGTTTACGATGACGAAGACTACGACATTGAAGATTATGATGATGAAGATGACGACTATGATTTCGATGATGACGAGGAAAATCCTTTTTACGAGGTAACTTGTGATTCATGCGGTCAGAAACTTAATGTTTCTGAAGATGTCCTTCTCGAAGGTGAAATCGAGTGTCCAAACTGCGGTGAACACCTTGAATTTGACTTCTCTGATCTTTTTAGTGATGAGGATGATGACGAGTGTGATGCCGACTGTGCAACATGTGACGGATGTCCTGAAACAGAAGACTAATTAACAAAACAAACACCCTTCGTATATTATATACGAGGGGTGTTTTTATGCTTTACAGAAAAAGGCGGAAGAGAAGATTTGTTCTTTTAAAGAAAATACTTCTTACAGTAATTTTGCTTGCAGTCGGAATCACCGTTTTTTGTGAAGTACATTTATCGGATTTCAGACCTGAATACATAAGAATACAGGCTGAAATTTTGTCTGTGAACTCAGTTTGTGATGCTGTAAACAATACGATTGATAAGTTGAATTATTCATACAGTGACATAGCAAAAATTAAGAGTGATAAAAACGGCAGAGTGCAGTCTATTGAAACTGATTCTTTCAAAATCAACAGACTGAAAGCTGACATAACAAAGGCTGTTCAAAAAGAGATTGCAAAAGTCTATGATAATGAAATCGAAATTCCACTCGGAGCATTTACCAATGTAACAATATTGTCAAACTGGGGACCAAATATTCCTGTTAATTTTAACCTCACGGGAAGTTTTTCTTCAGAAGTTGTCAGTACATTTGAACAGGCAGGATTAAATCAGACCATTCACCATATACGTTTGTTTTTTACGTCAAAGATAATGACCACATCTCTCGATTATTCGGGCAATATCACATTTACAACTGACTTTGAAATTGCTCAATCTGTAATAGTGGGTGAAATCCCTTCGTCATATGGTTCTCTTCTGTCCACATATCAGAAGTAAATTTTGAAAAGGCTGTGAAAAACATTGAAAAATCATATATCTTGTGTTATAATCTAATGGTTAATACAATGGGTTAGGAGGCATTTCTTTGCCTGACAGTCAGAAAATTTCCGAAAAACAATCGGAGTATATGAATTTAATAGCTGAAATTATGGATATTCGCAAAAGAGGAGAAAAACCTGTTGCGTATATCAGAACATACGGCTGCCAGCAGAATGTGGCTGATAGTGAAAAAATCAAGGGTATGCTTGAACAATCGGGATTTGAGTTTGCAGATGAACCGGATAATGCCGATTTCATACTCTTTAATACTTGCGCCGTAAGAGAACATGCTGAGGACAGAGTGTTCGGTAATGTCGGTGCGTTAAAAAATCTTAAACGCAAACACCCGCAGATTCTTATTGCTTTGTGCGGTTGTATGATGGAGCAAGAGCATGTTGCTAACAGAATTTACAAGAGCTTTCCTTTTGTAGGTCTTGTGTTTGGCACCCATTCTTTGCACCATTTCCCTGAACTTATGTATAACGCTCTTCTTGACGGCAAGAGAGTGTTTGAAAGAGGTAATGACGATAACCGGCTTTATGAGGGCTTCCCAGTTAAGCGTGATGGCAGTTTTAAGGGTTGGTTACCGATTATGTACGGTTGTAACAACTTCTGTACATATTGCGTTGTGCCTTATGTTAGAGGCAGAGAACGCAGTCGTGAAAAGAATATTATTGTTTCCGAGGCTAAAAATATGATTGAGTCAGGTTATAAAGACATTACCTTGCTCGGTCAAAATGTAAATTCCTACGGAAAAGGACTTTCAGAACAGGTTAACTTTTCACAGCTTTTGCGTGAGGTTGATTCAATTGACGGCGATTATTGGCTCCGCTTTATGACATCGCACCCGAAGGATTGTTCAAAGGAACTTATTGACACAATTGCATCGGGTACTCATATCAGCAAGCACCTTCATCTTCCGTTCCAATGTGGTTCGGACAGAGTGCTTAAGGCAATGAATCGTCACTATGACCGCAAAAAGTATCTTGAGATAATCAATTATGCAAAAGAAAAAATTGACGGTCTTTCACTTACAAGTGACATCATTGTAGGTTTTCCCGGTGAAACCTATGAAGATTTCAAAGAAACTTTGTCACTCATCCGTGAGGTTGAGTTTACATCGCTCTTTACTTTCATTTTCTCTCCAAGAGTTGGTACTCCTGCAGCTAAAATGGATGATCTGATTCCTGCTGAAGAAAAATCAAAATGGTTCCGTGAACTTCTTGATGTTCAGGAGGAAATTGCGGCAAAGCGCTGTTCTTCAATGGTTGGCAAAACCGAAAAGGTACTTATTGAAAGTGAAAACGATAAGAACGGTGAATTGTGCGGTCGTACAAGCGGTAACATAATAGTTGAACTGGACGGACCTAAGGAATGTATCGGAACATTTCAAAATGTAAAAATAACAAAAGCTCGCAATTGGATATTAAAGGGTGAGCTTGTAAAATAATCGGAGGTTAAAACTATGGATATCATTGAGAAGGCAAGAGAGCTTGGAAAGCTCATTCAGGAAGAAGAATCATATAAAAAGCTTCAGGAAGCACAGAAAAGTGCAGATGCCGATATGGAACTCCAGCGTCTTATCGGCGAATTCAATCTTAAAAGAATGTCAATCAATAATGAGGCATCTAAAAAAGAAAGAGATCAGGAAAAACTTTCAAAGCTCAACACTGAGATGAGAGAAGCTTATTCACAGATTATGTCAAACGAGAATATGATTGCTTACAATGATGCAAAAGCTGCTTTTGATGTTGTTGCAAACAGAGTTCTTGCAATTGTTCAGCAGTCTGCTGAAGGTGCAGATCCCGAAACTGCTGATTACAGCCAGTCATCATGTTCAGGCAGCTGTGCTACATGCGGCGGTTGCGGCTGATAAACGGTTTTAAATTTAGTTAAGGAAGTGAAACAAATGGCGGAGTTATCTCCAATGATGCAACAGTATTTCAAAATTAAAGAAGAAAATAAAGACAGCATTTTGTTCTTTCGCCTTGGAGATTTCTACGAAATGTTTTACGATGATGCAAAACTTGCATCAAAGGAACTTGAACTGACTCTTACAGGAAGAGATTGCGGACAGGCTGAGCGTGCACCTATGTGTGGAGTGCCTTTCCACAGCTGTGAGGGTTACATTGCAAGACTTGTTGCAAAGGGTTATAAAGTTGCAATTTGCGAACAGACAGAAGATCCTGCAAAGGCAAAAGGTCTTGTAAAGCGTGATATTATTCGAGTAATTACTCCCGGCACAGTAATGGAGTCAAGTATGCTTGATGAAAGCAAAAACAACTACATTTGCTGTATGTTTTCAAAAAACAAAGCTATGGGTCTTTGTTTTTGCGATATTTCCACAGGCGAATTATACGCTACCGAAATTAAGGGCAGTGACAGCTACAATGTTCTTACTAATCAGCTTACAAGTTATAATCCCCGTGAAATTCTCATTGGCGGTGACATTGTAAAACTGAAAGAACTGCCAAAGTTCATTAAAGCAAAACTTTCGGCAGGAGTTGAAATGCTTGAAGATGAAAAGTTTGATGAATCGGTATGTACAGAAGTTGTAAAGTCGCAGTTTGCAGATGAATACAGTACTGTAGCCGACAAGCCGGTTGTTGTATGCGTTCTCGGCGCATTGCTTTCATATCTCCGTGATACTCAGAAAACGGGACTTGAAAGAATAAATCACATTGAGTTCTACAAAGAAAATCAATATATGAGCCTTGATTACAACACACAGCGTAATCTTGAACTTACACAGACAATGCTGACAAAGGATAAAAAGGGTTCACTTTTGTGGGTGCTTGACAAGACAAAGACTGCAATGGGCAAGCGCCTTATGCGTTCATGGCTTGAACATCCTTTGCTCAATATAACTTCAATCAATAACCGCCAGAGTGCAGTTGAAGAGCTTGTAAATGATAATATGCTCCGTATGGATGTTACAGATACACTTTCGGGTATATTTGATATTGAACGACTTATGACGAGAATTGTTTACGGTTCTGCAAATGCAAGGGATTTGCGTTCACTCTGTGGTGCAATTCAAAATCTTCCGCAGATTTCGGATTTGCTCGTTGACTGCAAATCGGTTTATCTCAAATATATTTACAAAAGTATTGATAAACTTGAGGACATTCATTCCCTTATTGATTCTGCAATCGTTGAAGAACCTCCGTTTACGGTCCGTGAGGGCGGTATGATTAAGAGAGGTTATAACGAAGAACTTGATTCCGTAACAGGCGATATGAATGACTCAAAGGGAATTCTTGCCAGAATTGAAGCCGAACAGCGTGAGGCTACGGGAATTCCAAAACTTAAAGTAGGTTATAACAGGGTATTCGGATATTATATAGAGGTTTCAAACTCGTATAAATCTATGGTGCCCGAAACATACATAAGAAAACAGACTCTTACCAATTGTGAAAGATATATTACTCAGGATCTTAAAGATGTTGAGGGCAGAATTCTCGGTGCAAAAGACAGATCGGTAGCGCTTGAATACAACCTCTTTGATGATGTCAGAAAAACTGTTTCAGACAATCTCGAAAGAATTCAGAAAACCGCAAAAGCAATTGCAAATCTTGATGTTATTACATCACTTGCAAATGTTGCGGCCGACAACAGATATATAAGACCTGATGTAAACCTTTCAACTGCTATAAGAATTAAAGATTCAAGGCATCCTGTTGTCGAGGCTCTTTTAAAGGATGCTCCGTTTGTTCCGAATGATGTCAGCCTTGATTCAGCCAATGACAGGGTAGCAATCATTACAGGTCCTAATATGGCAGGTAAGTCAACATATATGCGACAGATTGCCATTATTGTTCTTATGGCACAGATAGGCAGTTTTGTGCCTGCGTCTTCTGCTGAAATCGGAATTGTTGACAGCATATTTACTCGTGTTGGTGCGTCCGATGACCTTGCATCAGGACAGTCAACATTTATGGTTGAGATGAGTGAGGTTGCCAATATTATAAAAAATGCAACTTCAAAAAGTTTGCTTATTCTTGACGAAATCGGTAGAGGTACTTCAACCTTTGACGGTATGAGCATTGCAAGGGCTGTACTTGAATTTTGTGCCGATAAGAAAAAACTCGGTGCTAAAACACTTTTTGCTACTCATTATCACGAACTTACCGTTATGGAACAACTTCTTGACGGTGTAAAGAACTATAACATTGCCGTTAAAAAACGTGGCGATGATATTACTTTCCTGCGAAGAATTGTTCCGGGCGGAGCAGATGACAGCTACGGTATTGAAGTTGCAAAGCTTGCAGGTATTCCGCAGTCCGTTATTTCAAGGGCAAAAGAAATTCTAAAAGACCTTGAACACGGAAAACATAAAAACGAGAATACCAATATTCAAAAGCAAGATAATTCAGATGATATGCAGCTTTCACTTATCGGTGCTGCTGAAAGTCCCGTGGTTGAAAAGCTGAAAAATACAGATATAAATACTCTTACTCCGATTGAAGCAATGAACTTGCTTTATGAACTCAAGGGTATGATTTAATATTAGGAGGTGACACAAATGGGTGTAATTAATGTACTTGATAAGCATGTTGCAGAACTTATTGCGGCAGGTGAGGTGGTTGAAAGACCGGCATCAGTTATAAAGGAACTTGTAGAAAACTCGATTGATGCAGGTGCAAAGAATATTACCGTTGAAATAAAAAACGGCGGTACAACATTCATGCGTGTTGCCGATGACGGTTGCGGTATTTATCGTGACGATATCAAAGTTGCGTTTTTAAGACACGCAACCAGTAAAGTTAAAGTTGAATCCGACCTTGACAAAATTTCCACTTTGGGTTTTAGAGGCGAGGCTCTTGCATCAATTTGTGCGGTGTCACGACTTCAACTCATTACGAGAAATGTAAATGAGGAAACCGGAACTTCGTATGAAATTGACGGCGGTGAAGAACAGAGTTTTGATGATGCAGGTTGTCCTGTCGGAACAACCTTTGTAATCAGAGATTTGTTTTACAACATTCCTGCCCGTGCAAAATTTCTGAAAAAGGATGTTTCTGAGGGCAACGCAGTTTCAAATATAATTGACAAAACTGCTTTGTCACACCCTGAAATTGCATTTACATATATTAAAGACGGAAAACAGGTTCTTCGTACATTCGGTGACGGAAAGCTTATTTCTGCTATATATTCAGTTTTTGGTAAGGATTTTGCAAAAGGTCTTATTCCTGTTGAATATCAGCTTGATGCAATAAAGGTTTACGGTTATATTTCAAAGCCCGAACATTCAAGACCAAACCGCAATATGCAGAATTTCTTTATAAACGGAAGATACATCAAAACTCGAACTGCTATGGTGGCACTTGAAGAGGCTTTCAAGGGTTCAATTATGGTCGGAAAATTTCCGTCTTGTGTCCTTAACATTGAACTGCCGTGTGAAATTATTGATGTCAATGTTCATCCTTCAAAACTTGAGGTCAGATTTATAAATGAAAGACCTGTTTTTGATGCAATATATCACGCTGTAAAATCTTCACTTATGAAGTATGACAGCAGAAAGAAAGCGTCATTTAAAAAGGAAACGGCTTTTAATGAGGTGCAAAATAAGTTTAATCCGTTTAACAATGCACCCGCCATTCTCAACAAGCCTGTTGTGCACACTCCTAAAAATAATTTTGCACAGAAACAGTACACTAAACCGATATCTGATAAACCAAAAGCAGAGGTTACAAAACCTGTTGTTACACCTGAAAAATCCGATGATTTTAATCCGTTTTCGGATGTCGCATTTAATGATAATAAGAAGATTGATGAGAAACCGATTACTTCTGTTACAAAATCAATTGATGATATAAAAGTTGCGGATACATCTAATCCGTTTGATATTTTCAGCAAGCAGGCGATAAATAAGGCAAAAGAGGAAGAAAAGTTAAAATCAACCTTCAAGCCTGAAATCGCTCAGACAATTCCGCTTGTTGCAGATGAAAAAGCTGACACAGAAAGTATCCAAGATAAAATTCCGACCGAAAGCTCTAAAGAAGTCAATGTAATCGTTTCGGAAGAATCTATTGAGAAATCAAAAGAACCTGTTCTTGTAAACGATAATCAGACGAGCATCAGATATATCGGAGAGGCTTTCAGTACATATATCATCGCAGAAAAAAATAACAAAGAAATTCTTTTGATAGACAAGCATGCCGCTCACGAGAGAATTATTTATGAAAAGCTCAAAGCTGAAAAGGCGGCTGACTATAAGCAGATTTTACTTGCCCCTGTTGCAGTCCCTCTCGGTAAAACAGAGTATGATGCGGCAATAAATAACCTTGATATGTTTGCTGATTGCGGCTTTGAAGTTGAAGATTTCGGCAACAGCACGGTTATAGTTAGAAGTTCACCACAGTATATTCCTGCAGTTGAGATAGAAGACTGCATTACCGAGATGTCGGGTTATATTGCTCAGGGCAAAACCGATATCTTTACCGAAAAAATGGACTGGTTTTACAGTAATGTTGCTTGCCGTTCTGCTATTAAGGCAGGAAATAAAAGCACTCCTGAAGAACTGATAGGAATTGTAAAACACCTTGAGGAACATCCTGAAATCAAGTACTGTCCTCATGGCAGACCGATCTGTATAGTTCTTACTAAAAGTGAAATAGAAAAACAATTTGGCAGGGTGTGATCTTTTGAAAAATTCAATTAAGGTTGTTTCAATTGTCGGACCTACCGCATCGGGCAAGACTAAGTTATCAGTTGAACTTGCAAAGCATTTTAACGGTGAAATTGTTTCAGCAGATTCTATGCAGATCTATACGGGAATGCAGATTGCAACAGCAAAACCAACCAAAGAAGAAATGGACGGAATACCTCATTATATGATGGATTTTCTTCCGCCCGACAAAACATATTCTGTTGCTTCGTATGTAAAAGATGCGTCAAAATGCATAGCAGATATTCATTCAAGAGGTAAACTTCCTTTTATTGTCGGAGGTACAGGACTTTATGTTGACTCTCTTTTGAACAATGTTTCTTTTAGCGATGATAAACGGGATGAAGAATATTGCTCAGAACTTCGCAAAATTGCCGAAGAACAGGGAATAGACAGGCTGCTTGAAATGCTTGCAAAATTCGATCCCGATTCGGCAGAAAGACTTCATGGAGGAAGAAACATAAAAAGAATAATCCGTGCCATTGAATTCTACAAAACGACAGGCAAAACTATCACAGAGCAAATACAGGAGTCACATAATATTCCATCACCGTATTCTCCTATAAAAATAGGACTTAATTGCCGTGACAGACAGGTGCTTTATGACAGAATCAATAAGCGCGTTGATATAATGCTTGAAGAAGGTTTGCTTGAAGAGGCAGAGAGAGTTATTAATTCTGACTTGAGCTACACCTCAATAAAAGCAATAGGGTATAAGGAACTTATTCCTTATTTTAAAGAAAATAAAAACTTAAATGATTGTGTTGAAAAATTGAAAATGGAAACCCGCAGATATGCCAAAAGACAAATTACTTGGTTTAAGCGGGATACTGAGATAAATTGGATTTATATTGATGAATATAATTCATTTGAAGAAATATACAGCTACGCAAAGGCTGTAATCGAAAGAGGCTGACTTTATGGATAAATTGCTTTTCAGACGAATTTTAATGATTGCATTATCAGTACTTGCAGTTGTTTATGCCGCCTATCTTCTGATAAGCACAAATTTTAAAATGTATCCGACCGAAAATGCTGTACAGACTACGGTGACGGATAAAATTTATTCAAACGGATTTATTATCCGTGACGAAAATATAATTCAAAACAAAACCTCCGGAGTGCTTTCATACACTGTTCATGACGGTGACGAAGTAAAAGCCGGTGGTGAAATAGCAAAATCATATGCAAACGATGATGATGCAGCATCACAGTCAAAAATCAGTGCCTTGCAGGAACAGCTTACTGATTTGCAGACATTACAAAAGACAAGTACGGCAGGCAATATTGGCATTGATACAATTAATAATAATATAAATAACAATATTATTTCACAGATTCAGAGCATTAACAACGGAGATTTGTCCGGTATTGATGATGTTACCAATGATTTGCTCTATTCAATAAACCAGCGTCAGATTTATACCGGAAAAGCAACTAATTTTAATGAGAGAATCACACAGCTTCAGAACGAAATAACAACACTTCAGAGTAAAACAGGAAAATCAACCGGAGATATTACGACAGAAAAAGCCGGTTACTTTCTCTCTCATTGTGACGGTTATGAAAATGTTCTTGATTATAATAATCTTGACCGCTTAACTCTTTCTGACCTTGACCACATAAAGAAAACAAGTGTTTCTGATAATGTTGCGGGAAAGGTTATAAGCGGGCTAAAATGGTATGTTGCCTGTAAAGTTACAGCTGATGAGGCAACAAGACTTTCAATGTGGGAAGGTTCGGCAACGGTACTCTTTTCGGATGCTTCGTCTGAAAGCATTCCTGCTACAATAAAAAGAATTTATCAGGAATCTAAGGACAGTGACGCTCTTCTCATTCTTGAGTGTGACTATATGAATTCAGACCTTGCTCAGGCAAGGCAGGAACCAATTGAAATTGGTCTTGGCACATATACAGGTCTCAGAATCAGCAAAAAGGCTATTCACGATGACTATGTGACAAAGACAACTTATGATGACAATAATAAAAAGCATACCGAACAGGTTAAGGTTCAGGGCGTTTATGTTCTTCACGGAAGTGAAGTAAGATTTAAACAGATATCAATTTTGTATGCTGATGATGACTATGTGATTTGCGATCCGCAGCCGGACAGCAAAGATCTTGTTGACGGTACAACGGTCGAATTGTATGATCAGGTAATTCTTGAAGGGGATGATTTGTATGACGGAAAAGTCGTTAATTGATGTTGAGTATAATTACAAATTGATTGATGAGCGAATAGCTGAGGCAGCCGAAAAATCCGGAAGAAAACGTGAGGATATTACATTTCTTGCAGCCACGAAAATGGTTGAACCCAAGGTAATAAATCACGCGATATCTCTCGGACTTGACCATATAGGTGAGAACAAAGTTCAGGAACTTTTGTCAAAATACGATGAGTATAATCTTGAAAACTGTTCTCTTCAATTTATAGGTCATTTGCAAACAAATAAGGTAAGACAGATTATTGATAAGGTTGATCTTATTCAGTCTGTCGATTCAATAAAGCTTGCATCTGAAATTTCAAAGCAGGCTTTGAAAATCAATAAAAATTGCGATGTTCTTGTTGAGGTAAATATTGGCAGAGAAGAAAACAAGTCAGGTGTAATGCCTGAGCAACTTGAAGAATTGCTTTGTCAGATTGCTGAATTGGACGGTGTTTCTGTAAAAGGACTTATGGCAATCCCTCCGATTTGTGAATCTTCACAGAAAATTTCAGAATTTTTTAATAAAATGCATAATATATTTATTGACATCTCGCAAAAAAAATTAGATAATATAGATATGAATATTCTTTCAATGGGTATGTCTGCCGATTATTATGAAGCTATACTTGCTGGAGCAAATATGGTCAGAGTTGGTTCGGCGTTATTCGGTGCAAGGAATTATACATAATTTTAGGAGGATAATATAATGGCTGGTTTTGTAGATAAGTTTAAACGTATGTGGGACGCTCCCGATGACGAGTATGAGTATGATGAATATGGTTATGCTGATGAAGGTGCAGAAGAAGACTACAAAGAAGAACCTGTAAGAAATACTAAGAAAGAAAGAGATCTCGGCGGCGGAAACAAGGTTGTAAACATTAATGCTACTACCAATCTTCAGGTTGGTTTGTTCAAACCTGAGCGTTTTGGTGAGGAAACCCGCACTATCGCTGATGAACTTATGAAAGCTCATACAGTAGTTCTTAACCTTGAAGATACAAATAAGGATATGGCAAGAAGAATTCTTGATTTTCTCAGCGGTGTTGCATATGCTAACCGTGGCAAAATCAAGCGTGTTGCAACAAATACATATATCATTATTCCGAGCAATGTTGACCTGACAGGCGATGATTTACTCGATGAGCTTGAAAACAACGGTGTTTACTTCGGATGATGATAAACAGCTGATTGCTCAGCTTGATGATGGTATTGACCTTTGCCTTACACGACAAAAGCCATACTTTATGCCTTTTATGAGCGAAAGAAAACAGGCTTTGCTCGTTTCTGAACTTAAAAAAGCATACTTTGATAATTATGTTTTTTTCGGAGGATATAACGATTCTGAGAGAAAAATGCTTGGATTGTTCTTCAATGAACAGAAATTTGAGTTGTTTCCGATCTCTGCTATTGAGTTTTCTTTCAGAAAATGCGACAGACTTACGCACCGTGATTTTCTCGGTTCCCTTATGTCGCTTGGTATAGAGCGTGAAACTATCGGGGATATTCTTGTTGAAGACGGACGGGCTGTTGTGTTTGTTAAAGCAGAATTGTCTGACTATATAAAGTCACAGATTTCAAAAGTAGGCAGGGTCGGTGTCAAAGTTTCTGATGCCGATTTATCTAAACTTCCGCAGGGAAGAGGCATTGAAGAAAAAACATTTATTGTTTCTTCTTTAAGACTTGATAATATCGTTGCCGCTGTATGTAAACTGTCACGTGAAAAGACGAGAGCTGTTATTATGTCTGACAATGTGTGCGTTAATTTTGTAGAAACTAAAAATGTCAGCCTTAATCTTAAGGAAAATGATGTTTTTACGATTCGTGGAAAAGGTAAATTTATACTAAAGGGTGTTCTCGGAACTACGGGAAAAGGTCGAATAAGAATTTCGGTTATTCATTATAAATAAGGAGTGCAGATAAATGCTTACGATTGATGAAATTAAAAATATAAGCTTCAGAAAAGCCACTCTTAACGGTGGTTACAGAGCTGAAGATGTTGACTCATTCATTGATGAAGTCATTGTTTCTTTTGAGCAGTTAAAGAAAGAAAAAACAAATCTTGTTCACAAGATTGATGTTCTTGCAACAAGAGTTGAACAGTACAGGGCAGACGAAGAAACTGTAAGAAATGCTTTGCTTGCCTCTCAGAAGGTTGCAGATGCTTGCATAAGAGAAGCAAAAGAAAAAGCTGCTAAAATTGTTCGTGACGCTGAAACTAAAGCTCAGGCTCTTCTCGTTGACGCCAATAATATGACTGCTGCCGAAAAAGAGCATTACTTACAGCTCCAGTCGGATGCAGCTAACCTCAGAAATGAGCTTATTTCACTTTACAGTAAGCATATCAAGTCTATTGATGACCTTCCGTCAACTTCTGATGTTGAGGCATCAAAAGCTGAACTCGATGAGAAATATCCTACTGAGGATATGAGTGCCCCTGCACAGGCTCAGCCGGAAGAGGATGATGTGAAAATTGCCGTTCCCGCTGAGAAAAAGCCGGAACCGGTTGCCGACACTGAAGAGGATGTTCCTGCTCCTTCAAAAAGACAGAGCAAGTTCAGCCATCTTAAGTTTGGCGACAACTACGATGTAGCTGCTGATTAATTAAATTTATATTTTAGATATTGGAGAGAGTATAAAATGTCCCAGGATTATAATTCAACGCTTAATCTTCCAAAGACCGACTTTCCTATGAGAGCAGGTCTTCCTAAAAGCGAACCTGTTACCCTTAAAAATTGGGAAGACGAAAAAGTTTATGAAAACCTTATGAAGGTAAATGAGGGCAAACCTTTATTTATTTTGCATGATGGTCCTCCATATGCAAACGGTGATATCCACCTTGGTCACGCACTCAATAAGATTCTTAAGGACTTTATCGTAAGATATAAGAATATGGCTGGCTTTAAAGCTCCGTATGTCCCCGGTTGGGATACTCACGGTCTTCCTACTGAGCTTAAGGCAAGAAAAAAAGCCGGAATCGGTAATTCTGCTGAGATTTCTGTTGTAGAACTTCGCAAAATGTGCGAGGAGTTTGTAAAGGGCTATATAGATGACCAGCGTACACAGTTTAAGAGACTTGGCGTAATTGGTGAGTGGGATAATCCTTATATTACACTTAATCATGAATTTGAAGCTGAGCAGATCAGAGTGTTTGCTGAAATGGCTACAAAGGGTTATATCTATAAGGGACTTAAGCCTGTATATTGGTGCCCTGAATGTAAAACTGCTCTTGCTGAGGCTGAAATTGAGTATGCGGAAGATCCGTGCCACTCAATCTATGTTAAATTTAATGTAACCGATGATAAGGGCGTTTTCTCAAAGATGGGAATTGACCCGTCAAAGGTTAAGTTTGTAATATGGACAACTACAACTTGGACACTTCCTGCAAATGTCGCAATTTGCGTAGGTCCGAGATTTGAATATTCGGTAATTAAAACAGGTGATGAGTACCTTGTTATGGCGTCTGAGCTCTATAAGTCTGCTCTTGATGAAGCCGGTATTACAGACTTTGAAGTTGTTGCAACAGTAAGGGGCAGCGAACTTGAGTATATTAAAACTGCTCATCCGTTCCTTGACAGGGAATCACTTGTTATTGTTGGTGATCATGTAACTCTTGAAAGTGGTACAGGTTGCGTACACACAGCTCCGGGTCACGGTGTTGATGACTATAATGTATGTCAGAATTATCCTGAAATTCCGATTATTTGCCCTGTTGACTCTAACGGTGTTCTTACAGAAGAGGCTGGTCAGTTTGCAGGTCTTACAACTAATGAGGCTAATAAGATGATTGCCGCTTATCTTGAAGAAAACGGCTCACTCTTTGCATTAAAGAAAATTGTCCACCAGTATCCGCACTGTTGGAGATGTAAAACTCCTATCCTTTTCAGAGCAACTGATCAGTGGTTCTGCTCGGTTGATGATTTTAAGGATCAGGCTGTTGATGCAATCAACACAGTTAAATGGATTCCTGCATGGGGCAAAGACAGAATTACATCAATGGTAAGAGAAAGAAAAGATTGGTGTATTTCCCGTCAGAGAAAATGGGGTGTTCCGATTCCGATTTTCTTCTGTAAAGATTGTGGTGAGGCTCTCATTGACAAGGATGCAATGCTTGCTGTTGCAGACTTGTTTGGTAAAGAGGGTTCAAACGCTTGGTACAATCATACAGCCGCAGAAATTCTTCCTGCCGGAACAAAGTGTAAAAAGTGCGGTTGTACTGAATTTGATAAAGAAAAAGATATTATGGATGTTTGGTTTGACAGTGGTTCATCACATGCTGCTGTTCTTGAACAGCGTGACAATCTCCAGTCACCTGCTGACCTTTATCTTGAGGGTAATGACCAGTACAGAGGTTGGTTCCAGTCATCACTTCTTACATCTGTTGCTACAAGAGGCAGAGCACCTTACAAGGCTGTTCTTACTCACGGTATGATTCTTGACGATGAATCAAGAAAGATGAGTAAGTCACTTGGTAACGGTATCAGCCCACAGGATGTTATCAAGCAGTACGGTGCAGATGTACTCAGACTTTGGGTTGCATCAACCGACTACCAGACTGATGTTCATATTTCAAAGGATATTCTTAAGCAGATTTCCGAGTCATACAGAAAAATCAGAAATACTGCAAGATATATTCTCGGTAACATTTCAGACTTTAATCCTGATACTGATATGGTTGACTTTGACAAGGTATTGCCGATTGATAAGTGGGCACTTGCAAAGCTTAATGACCTTATCACAAAGGTAAGAACTTCATATGACAATTATGAGTTCCATATTGTATATCACAGCATTCACAACTTCTGCGTTGTTGATATGTCTAACTTCTATCTTGATGTTCTCAAGGATAGACTTTATACAGAAAAAGCAGACAGCCTCTCAAGAAGAGCCGCTCAGACTGTAATTTATGTTATCCTTGACGCAATGACAAGAATGATTGCTCCGCTCCTTGCATATACATCAGATGAAATTTGGAAATATATGCCACATTCTTCAAAAGAGAACGCAGAGCATGTTATCTTCAACGAAATTCCTGAAAACATCGCTATTGATGTTGATGACGAATTTATGGCTTTCTGGGACAGAATTCACGAGCTTCGTGATAATGTTAAGAAGTCACTTGAAACTCTTATCAAGGATAAAACAATCAAGGGTTCACTTGAAGCAAAGGTAACACTTTGTGCCGGCGGCGAAACACTTGAATTCCTCAAAAAGGCTGAACCTGAGCTTTGTGCCGCATTTATCGTTTCTGAAGTAGAAATTGTTGATAATGGCGGTGAGCTTGAAATCAAGCCTGAGAAGGCAGAAGGCGAGAAGTGCGAACGCTGCTGGGCTATCAGCAAGACAGTAGGTCAGTGTGCAGAGCATCCAACAATCTGCTTCCGTTGTGTTCAAAATCTTAAATAATAACAACTATCATAATAAATCGGTGTGACAAAACACACCGATTTATGTTTATGGAGGATATAATGCCTGTAATTGCTCTTATAATCGGTGTGCTTTTGGCTGCCGTTGATCAGATAATAAAATATTTTGTATTGACCTATCTTCAGCCGGTCGGCTCGGTAAACGTTATTGACGGGTTGTTTAAGCTTACCTATGTTGAGAACAAAGGTGTAGCATTCGGAATGTTCTCTGATATGAGATGGTTCTTTGTAGCAGTTACTGCTATTCTTATTGCGATAATAATATACATTATGTTTAAGAAGAAACCTACGGGGAAGATGTTTTACATTTCTGCGGCGCTTATAATCGGTGGCGGAATCGGTAATCTTATCGACAGAATTTTCTACGGTTTTGTTGTGGATTACCTCAGTGTTTCATTCTTTCCGCCCGTTTGTAATTTTGCTGATTACTGCATAACAGTGGGAACTATACTGCTTATTGTTTATGTTCTGTTTTTTACAAATGTGATGAAATCTGAAAAAAAGGTTAATAAGAGCGATGAATGAGTTTAAACTTAATTGCGAAACAAACGGAGTAAGACTTGATAAGTTTATTTCGGATGCAAACATTGATTTATCACGTTCTGCTGCTGTGAATCTTATAGAAAACGGAGCCGTGCTTGTGAACGGTTCTGCTGTTTCAAAAAAGTATAAACTTTCGCAAGGTGACATTGTTGTAGTAAATGTTCCTGATCCCACACCGTACGAAGCACAGGCAGAAAATATTCCGCTTGATATAGTTTATGAAGATGAATATTTGCTTGTTGTGAACAAACCAAAGGGTATGGTGGTGCATCCTGCGGCAGGTAATTATGACGGAACTCTTGTGAACGCATTGCTTTATCATTGTGGCGACAGCCTTTCGGGAATTAATGGTGTACTTCGTCCGGGTATTGTTCACCGTATTGATAAGGATACAAGTGGACTTTTGATTGTTGCGAAAAACGATTTTGCACACCGTTCACTTGCTGAACAAATAAAGGAACATTCTTTTACAAGGGAATATGAGGCGATTGTATTCGGCAATCTGAAAAATGATGAGGGAACAGTTGACGCACCGATTGGAAGAAATCCTAAAGACAGAAAAAAGATGTGCGTTACCGAAAGAAACAGTAAAAATGCTGTTACTCATTATTCGGTAATCACGAGATATAAAGGCTATACACATATAAAATGTAAGCTTGAAACCGGACGCACACATCAGATAAGAGTGCATATGGCCTATATAGGTCATCCTGTGTCGGGAGATAAGGTGTACGGTGTAAAGAATGAAAAGGTTGATTTCGAAGGGCAATGCCTTCATGCAAGAAAAATAGGCTTTGTTCATCCGAAAACCAATGAGTATATTGAGTTTACCTCTGAATTGCCTGATTACTTTAAAAAATACCTTATTAAACTTGAGAATATATCGTCACATTGATTTTATTTTGTAGGGCATATTCCAATTTTTTGAACTAAATTGAAAAAACACTTGCATTATTATCTAGTATGTGGTATTATATTAAAGCATTTGAAACCGTCGTAACTCTCGACGAGGTTCAAATAACGGTTTAACCGTCATTTTGATGTGACA
>CACXEX010000042.1 GCA_902766775.1 uncultured Ruminococcus sp.
AAATTTTCAACCTTTTTGAGCAAAACAAAAAGAGGCCGTAAAAACGACCTCTCAAAAATTAAGTGCGAAAAAACAAGAGCAAATTATGAGTTAGCCTCGATGTAAGAAACGAGTGAACCAACTGTCTTGATGTTTTCGATTTCCTCATCGGGAACTTCAACATCGAACTCGTCTTCGATTGACATAAGAAGGTCAACAACATCGAGTGAATCTGCGCCGAGATCTTCCTGAAGATCTGTATCAGCAGTAATCTTATCCTCTTCAACGTCGAACTGTTCAGCAAGAATTGCCTTAACTTTTTCTAATACCATTAATAATTCCTCCCGGTAAAAATATTGATTGTCCAAAGTAAATTATAGACAAAAGCACTTAGTTTATGCTACAATGGTATGAAAGCAAACGAGTTGCTTCACTTCCCTTATATTATTGATTATTTACCCCTTTGTCAATATATATTTTGAATTTTTTGAAAAATTTCTGATTTTTGCATAAATAATTTCTTTTAAGTTTATTTTTGCATAGCTAAAAATATGAATCACGGAGGTATTTTTTATTATGGAAACTAAAAAATTTGCCGTAATCGGTCACCCAATCGGTCACACAATGTCGCCGTTTATACACACAAGACTTTTTGAACTTAAGGGCATTAATGCCGAATATACAAAGCTTGACATTGCACCCGAAAATCTTGAATATGAATTTAAAAATACCCTTTCAAAGCTTGACGGCTTTAACATTACAATTCCGCACAAGCAGGCTATTATTCCGTTTCTTGACGAAATTGACGCAAAAGCCGAAATGTACGGCAGTGTAAACACGGTTTCAAATAAGAACGGCATTTCAAAGGGATATACAACAGACCCCGATGGATTTTTAAAGGCTCTTGATGCGGCAGGAATTATGCTTAACGGCAGAATCGTAATCATCGGCTGCGGCGGTGTTGCAAGGACAATGGCTTACGAAGTTGTTCTCAAAAAACAGCCTCTCCTCTTTGCCGTAAGAAAAGAAGATTTGAAAATTGCCGAGGCACTCTGCGATGAAATCAGAAAAACAGTTTCGGGTTGTGATGTAAGTTTCTGCCTTATTGACGAACTTTCGGGTGACATTGATGTGCTTATCAACGCAACTCCTATCGGAATGTATCCGAAGATTGAAAATCAGCCTGTAAGCGACAGCGTAATCAGCCGTTGTGCAAATGTTTTTGACGCTGTTTACAATCCGCTTGAAACAATGCTCGTTAAAAAGGCAAGAGCAAACGGTGCAACAGCCGAGAGCGGAATGGCAATGCTCGTATGGCAGGCAGTTGTTTCTCACGAACATTGGGACGGCTCTGTTTATGACAAGGGCGACATTGCTCAGCTTTGTATCGACTCTGCAAAAGAGCTTGAAAAGAATTTCTGATGAACGGAGAAATTTAAAGTGAACAACATAGTTTTATGCGGATTTATGGGTTGCGGAAAATCAACCGTAGGCAAAAATATTGCAAGAAAATCGGGAAGAAAATTTCTTGATATGGACTCATACATTGAAGAAAAAGCGGGAATGACAGTTTCTGAAATATTTGAAAAGTACGGCGAAGAAAAGTTTCGTGATATGGAACACGATGCCTGTGTTGAGCTTTCAAAACTTGAAGGTCTTGTAATTGCATCGGGCGGCGGTGCGTTTACATTCAAGAGAAATGTTGAGGCTTTTAAGGGCAAAGACAAAATTGTTTTTCTTGATGTTCCGCTCGGAATCATCAAAAGCCGTCTTAAAAACGACACAACAAGGCCTCTGCTCCAGCGTCCCGACAAGGACAAGGTTATGAAAGACCTCTACGACAGCAGATATCCGATTTATCATGCCGCTGCCGACATTGTGGTAAAAGGCAAAAACACACCGTTAAAAACCGCTTTTGCGATAATTGACGCAGTTAACGGAACAGATGAGGCTGAAAAACCGCATAAAAACGCATGATTTGGCATTTATTCTATTGACTATCACGCTTTAAAGTGCTAAAATGACTAATGAAATGTGACAAACATAGGTTTTGTTTCGTCAAAAAGTGGATTGAAAGGAAATTAAAGCAATGATTATAGTATTAAAACCGTCTGCAACAGAGGAGCAGATTACAAAATTTACAAATATGCTCAAAGAGAGCTATGATGTAAGAGTTAATAAATGGGACGGTGTTCAGTCAACTGTACTCGGTCTTATCGGTGATACAACAAAGATTGACATTGAGTACATTGACGCTCAGGACATTGTTGAAAATGTAAAGAGAGTTCAGGAGCCGTACAAAAAGGCTAACAGAAAGTTCCACCCTGACAATACAGTCATCAAAATCAATGACAATGTGACAATCGGTGACGGCAGTCTGCACATTATGGCAGGTCCTTGCTCTGTTGAAAGCGAAGAGCAGATTGTTCAGATTGCAAAAGATGTAAAGGCATCGGGTGCAACAATTCTCAGAGGCGGCGCATTCAAGCCCCGTACTTCACCCTACGCTTTTCAGGGACTTAAAGCTGAAGGACTTGACCTTCTCAAAATTGCAAGAAAAGAAACAGGTCTGCCGATTGTAACAGAAATTATGAGAGCATCACACATTGATATGTTCGAGAATGTGGACATTATTCAGGTTGGTGCAAGAAATATGCAGAACTTTGAACTTCTCAAGGAACTCGGCAAAATTGACAAGCCTATCCTTCTCAAAAGAGGTCTTTCAGCAACAATCGAAGAATGGCTTATGAGTGCCGAATACATTATGGCAGGCGGTAACGATAAGGTTATGCTCTGTGAAAGAGGTATCCGCACATACGAAACATTTACAAGAAACACTCTTGATATTTCGGCTATTCCGATTATCAAAAAGCTTTCTCACCTCCCAGTTATCGTTGACCCAAGCCACGCATCGGGCAAGTCATGGCTTGTTGAGCCGCTTGCAATGGCAGCAGTTGCCGCAGGCGCAGACGGTCTTATCATTGAGGTTCACAACGACCCGCCACACGCACTTTCAGACGGTGCGCAGTCACTCACTCCGGAGCAGTTTGACGGAGTTGCAAAGAAAGTTTTCGGCTTGAAAAAGGCTGTTGACAAATTAAATTAAGATGTTTACTTTCGGTACGGTTTTTCAGCCGTACCGATTTGGACTTTAATTGACTTTATTAAAGAATACACAAACGGAGGCTAATGCAGTGAATATTGCAGTTGTAGGACTCGGAATTATCGGTGGCAGTTTTTGCAAAGCGATAAAAAAGTACACAGACCACCGTGTTATCGGTATCAACAGAACAAAATCTACTGCCGAAAAGGCTTTGAGTGAGGGTGCAATTGACGAAATCGGCACACACGAAAGTCTTGGAAACGCAGACCTTATCATCCTTTCAATGTATCCGCAGGCGGTTGTTGACTATGTTGCAAAGTACGGCGAATACATTAAAAAAGGTGCGGTTGTAACCGATGTTTCGGGCATAAAAAGGGCGATTTGTCCGCAGATGACAGAGCTTGCCGAAAAGTTCGGCTTTGTTTTTGCAGGCAGTCACCCGATGGCAGGCAAGGAAACAAACGGTTTTGATGTTTCGGACGCTGACCTTTATAAAAACGCAAGCTACATTATCGTTCCGTGCAAGGCTGACGACAGCGTTGTAAATATGCTGTCCGACTTTGCAAAATCTATCGGCTTTAGCACAATCAAAATCACAACTCCCGAAGAACACGACAGAATGATTGCGTTCACATCACAACTTCCGCATGTGCTTGCGTGCTCATATGTTTTAAGCCCGTGCTGTCCGAACCACAAAGGCTTTTCGGCAGGAAGTTACCGAGATGTTTCGAGGGTTGCAAACATAAATTCAACGCTCTGGAGTGAGCTTTTCCTTGAAAACAAAGACCCGCTCATTTCAGAGCTTGATATACTTATAGATAACATTACAAAAATCAAAGATGCAATAAAGGCCGAAGATACCGACACTCTCAAGGCACTTCTTGAAAAGGGCAGAGAGGTCAAACAGGCACTTGGGGAATAAAGAGGAAGGAGAACTTTTATGAAAACTATTCATGTTTCCACGGGAAGTCCCTATGACATTATGATTGAAAGAGGTATCCTTGATAATTGCGGCGAGATTATCAAAAAGCTTTCAAATGCAGAAAAAATCACTATTGTAACAGATACAAATGTTGCTCCGCTGTACAAATGGAGAGTTCTCAATTCTCTTTCACAGCAGGGTTATCAGACTACCGCCCATGTTTTTCAGGCGGGCGAGCAGTCAAAGAATCTTAACACAATCGCAGATATCTATGACACACTTGCAGATTTTAAGATGACAAGAAAAGACCTTATCGTTGCACTCGGCGGCGGTGTTACGGGCGATATGGCAGGCTTTGCAGCCGCAACATATCTGAGAGGAATTGACTTTGTTCAGATTCCGACATCTCTGCTTGCACAGGTTGACTCATCCGTAGGCGGAAAAACAGGTGTTGACATTGCACAGGGCAAGAACCTTGTCGGTGCATTCTATCAGCCAAAGGCTGTTTTGATTGATCCCGACACTCTTTCAACTCTCCCCGACCAGTTCATCACAGACGGTATGGCTGAGGTCATCAAGTACGGCTGTATTAAAGACAGCGAATTTTTTGAAATGCTTGCAAAGGGCGATGCTCTTGAGCATATTGACGATGTAATTGAAACTTGCGTAAAAATTAAGCGTGATGTAGTAAATCGTGACGAAAAGGAAGCAGGCGAAAGAATGCTGTTAAACTTTGGTCACACACTCGGTCACGCAATTGAAAAAATCTACAACTACACAGGCATCACACACGGTATGGCTGTTGCCATCGGTATGGTGATGATGACAAAAGCAAGCGAAAAGCACGGACTTACCGAGGCAGGAACTGCATACAAGATTGAAGAAGTTTGTGCAACCTACGGTTTGCCGACTACCGATGACGCAAGCCTTGAAAGCATTGCCGAGGCGGCTCAGACAGACAAGAAAACTTCGGGTTCGTCAATCAATGTTGTTCTGCTTGAGAAAATCGGCACAAGCTTTACAAAGAAGGTTGCAATTTCCGATTTACTCGACTTCATCACACCGTAACACGGTAAACATATTTTAATGAAAGGCTGTGGAAGTATGGCTTTGTCAACCGACAAAAGCAGTAAGCCGTATGTACGGTATCTTCCGTTTGTACCAAACGGCGAGGTGAACATTCCCCCGTCAAAGAGCGATGTCCACCGTGCAATCATCTGCGCCGCCCTCACAAGGGGCAAATGCACAATTGCACCTGTTGCCCTCTCAAACGATATTAAGGCGACAATCGGCGTTATTGAGGATATGGGATGCACCACATCAATAAATGACGGTGTGCTGACCGTTGACGGTACAAATATTTTTAAAACAGATAATGTAACGCTTGACTGCGGCGAAAGCGGCAGTGCTTTGCGATTTTTCATACCCGTAGCCGCCGCAGGAGGTCTTAGCGCCACCTTTGTCGGTCACGGAAAACTTCCCGAAAGACCTATCGGAATTTTCACAGAGACTCTGCCAAAGGCGGGAGTAAAGTGTGAAACCGAGGGCGGTTTGCCGCTCAAAATCAGCGGTCAGCTTGAAAGCGGAACTTTTGAAATCCCCGGTAATGTAAGCTCACAGTTCATTACGGGACTTTTGCTTGCTCTCCCCCTTGTTAAAGGTGACAGCGACATTGTGCTGACATCTCCGATTGAGAGCGTAGGCTACATAAATATGACAATCTACACTATGGCACAGTTTGGTGTCAAAGTTGAAACAACCGAGAACGGCTGGCACATCAAGGGCGGTCAGTCATACACTCCGCACGATTACACCACAGACGGCGACTGGTCACAGGCGGCTTTCTTTATGGTTGCAGGCGCACTCGGCGGCAAGGTGACCGTGAACGGTGTCAACAGAAATTCCGCACAGGGTGACAAGAAGATTGCCGAGTTGCTTGCACAGTTCGGTGCAAAGGTAACACAGACGGATACATCGGTAACCGTTGAAAAGGCAGAGCTTAACGCAATTGACATTGACGCGTCACAGATTCCCGACCTTGTACCCGTGCTGACGGTTTGTGCCGCATTTGCAAAGGGTACAACCAAGATTTACAATGCCGAAAGACTTCGCATAAAGGAATGTGACCGTCTTATGGCAACCGCCAAGCTGATAAATGACCTCGGCGGTAAGGTAACCGAGTTGCCCGACGGACTTGTTGTTGAGGGTGTTGACACTCTCAAGGGCGGATTCTGCGAGGGATTTAACGACCACAGAATCGTAATGTCGGCAGGTGTCTGCGCAGTAAGACTTGACGGCAAAATTGAGTCAAGCTATGCGCTTTCAATCAACAAAAGTTACCCTGATTTTTACATAGATTATAATAATATTGGAGGTAAGGCGAATGTCCTCGACCTACGGTGATAAGATAAAAATTTCCGTTTTCGGCGAAAGTCACGGCAACGGAATAGGAGTTGTAATTGACGGACTTCCGGCAGGATTTGAGGTTGACTTTGACAAGGTTCTCGCTCAGATGGCTCGCCGTGCTCCGGGCAAAGACAAAACGGCAACTCCCCGAAAAGAAAAAGACCTCCCGAAAGTTCTTTCGGGTATGCTCGGCAACAAGCTGACAGGCGCTCCGCTTTGTGCTGTAATTGAAAACACCAACACAAAAAGCGGCGACTACGGCAATCTTCTCGACTGCCCACGTCCCGGTCACAGCGACTATACCGCTTTTGTAAAATACAATGCGTCAAACGATATTCGTGGCGGCGGACATTTTTCGGGCAGACTTACTGCACCGATTGTTTTTGCAGGTGCAATCTGCCGTCAGATTCTTGAATCAAAGGGCATTAAAATTGCCGCCCACATCAGCAGTATCGGCAATGTTCCCGACAAGCCTTTCTGCCCAACGGAAATTGACGATGCGCTCATTGAAAAGCTGAACAACTCATCATTTGCGCTCATTGACGAAACAGCAGAAAAGCCTATGAGAGATGCCGTTGAAGATGCCAGAATGGCACAGGACAGCATTGGCGGAACAATCGAATGTTGCGTAACGGGCATTGACGCAGGCTATGGTGAACCGATGTTTGAGGGTGTAGAGGGCGTTATTGCCAAGGCTGTTTTCGGTGTTCCCGCAATCAAGGGCATTGAGTTTGGCAAGGGCTTTGAGCTTTCAAAAATGAGAGGTTCGCAGTCGAACGATCCGTTTGAATACAAAGACGGCAAGGTTGTTACAACAACAAACAACTGCGGAGGTATTCTCGGCGGAATTACAAACGGAATGCCGATTCTCTTTCGTGCCGCAGTAAAGCCTACACCGTCAATTTCACAGCCGCAAAAGACTGTAAATCTTCAGACAAAAGAAAATGCAGAGCTTGTTATTCACGGCAGACACGATCCGTGTATTGTGCCGAGAGCAGTCCCCGTTATTGAGGCTGTTACGGCTGTTGCAATTATTAACCTTATGTGAGGTCTTTATGAGAGATTTAAAAGAAATCAGAAAAGATATTGA
>CACXEX010000043.1 GCA_902766775.1 uncultured Ruminococcus sp.
ACGGAGAACTGATATGAAAATAATCATCTTCACAGCCTCAACAGGCGGAGGCCACAAGAGAGCCGCTGCGGCTATTGAATCAAAAATAAAGAGTATTAGTCCCGATACAAAGGTAAAAGTCATTGACGCCATGAAAACAATCGGCAAGGTATATGACAAAACCGTTTGTGACGGTTATCACTTTATGGCAACAAAAATTCCGAAAGTTTACGGAAAATTCTATAAAATAACAGACAGACGAAATCTTATGTACAAGGCTGTTATGCAGTCTAATACAATGATGTCAACAAAGCTTCTTAATACCATCAACGAGTACAAGCCTGATGCAATTATTATGTGTCATCCGTTTGTTACAACGATGATTTCAAAACTTCGCCGTCAGCATAAGATTGATGTAAAAGCAATCAGCCTTATTACAGACTACGATGCACACAGAACATACATTGTTCCGTATGTTGATGCGTATGTGCTTGCAGAACCCGATATGGCTACAAAGTTAATTGACGAATACGGAGTTGACAAGGATATAATCTATCCGCTTGGTATTCCGATTTTTGATCGTTTTACCGAGCCGTTTAACAAGGAAGAAATCTGTAAGCGTGAAGGACTTGACCCCAACAAACCCACAATTTTGCTTATGGCAGGTTCGTTCGGTGTTACAAGTGTGCTTAGCTTTTATAAGGCGCTTGCAAAGCGTGCTCCCGAGATGCAGTTTATTGTCATTACTGGCAGAAATATAAAGCTTTTTGCAAACCTCGAAAAACTTGTTGAAGAAACAGGAATGCAGGACAACACAAAGCTTTTGTACTTTGTAAAGAATGTTGAAGATTATATGCACATCTCCGACCTTATTGTTACAAAGCCGGGCGGACTTACGGTTACAGAGAGCCTTGCGTGTTCTTTGCCAATGGCAATTTACAGTGCCTTCCCGGGTCAGGAACGAGAAAATGCCGAATTTTTGCTCAAAAAAGGTGCGGCAATTATGCTCCAGAAAAAGACCGGTGCCGACGATATTGTAAACCTTGTAAAAGACAAAGAAAAACTTGAAGAGATGAAGGAAAAGTGTAAGGAATTGCACCGTCCCGATTCGGCAGAAAAAATATTCAGACTTGCACAAAAACTTTGCAACGAGTCCGACGGAGGAAACAAAGAATAATGAAAAAAGCAATTTCCCTTGCGTTGTGCCTTCTTATGGCAGGAACGGCACTTACTGCGTGTTCAAATCCCGATGAATTTTCGGACAGCGAAAACCTTTCAGCTAAATACACACGCTCAGACAAAACAGACGATACCTTTAACTATGCCGACGGAGCAGAAACCGCCCCAACATCATATGATAAGTATTCAACTAAAATAACCGATTTTGAATTAAGACTTTTCAGAAACTATCATAAGAGCGGTTCATATGTATTCTGCCCGGCAAATACGGTTCTTAATCTTGCCGCAATGGCAAACGGTGCGTCGGGCGATACTCAGGAGGAAATAACAAATGCTCTCGGCAGCGGATTGACTCTTGAAAATATCAACCAGAGCTCTTCATATTTTGCAAGCCGTATTCAGTCTGTTGCATCTTCGGATAAGTCACCGGAAACTTCACAAAGTTCAAATCAGGAAACCAAAGAAAAAGGCGACAAGAATTTTGTAAAGCTCTGCAACTCGCTCATTTCAAACGATAATGCGGATATCAAAACAGGATTTTTGCAGACAACCAAGGATTATTACGATACAGATGTCCTTCGTTTTGATTTTGCAAGCAGTGACGAGTTGAAAAAACTCAACAACAAATATGTCGACTTTACAAACAACGACCCTGTTTTCAAATCTCTTGATACAAAACAGAGCGTAATTTCACTTTCTGCATCTGACATCTGTGACAAATGGCTTAATGCGTATGCACAGACTGACCTTGAAAAAGGTAAATTCAAATCGGATGACGGCGAAAAAGAAGTTACATATATGACCTCAAACGAAACATATATGAAAACCAATAAAGCTCAGGCGGTTATGAAATATTTTTCACAGACTCCGCTCAAGATGATGATTATTATGCCGAACAAGGATATTTCGCTTGACGATTACGCAACTGATTTTACAAATCTTGAGTACACAACCCTGCTTGACAGCGTTGATGTAACAAAGACAGCTAAGGCTAAAATTCCCGAGTTTTCGATTGATGCGGGAACTGCCGCAAATGACATTACTTCAGTTGTTGAAAAAAGCGGCGTTAATTCCGCTTTTACCGCTGACCGTTCAAGTTACAAGAATTTAAGCCGTTCCGATGATATCGCATTCAGCGCAATGTATGATGTTACTCCGTCGCTTTCAATCAACGCAGGCGGAATCGGCGGAACACAATCAAACGGCGACAAGGCGGAACTTGAAAAGAGAACAAAGGAACTTTCAAAAACCGATGTGACGGTAGAATTTAACCGCCCGTTTATGTTCGTTATCCTCGATAACGAGAGCAATATTCCGCTGTATATGGGAACATATACAGGCTGATTTCGTCAGCAGTGAAAAGTGGATAGTTAAAAGTTGTGGTCGGCGGTGTGCCGCCGCTGTCTGTTCGAGAAGATAGTTAGATAAATGAATTGCATCAGATGCCCGAGAAAGGTTCTGATGCAATTTTTCTTTATATCAAAATTCGTGTAGATAGTTTGTAATGTCAAAGAACATATTATGCCCGAACGTAGTATTGTAATCGTTTTGGTTGTAAAACCAAAATAATCAACTACAGATTGATTTGCAAGGCAAATCAAAATAAGTCGGGCAATAAATTTATTTATTAATCTTACTGTCTACACGACCGCAACTGCCCGATAGGGCAATTTCACCGTCCGAAAGGACGATTTCACCTGACAAAGTCAGATTTCACTCGCCAACGGCGAATTTCACTGCCGAAGGCAAAACCTCGGCTCTTCGTGATGTCAAGCCTCGTTGTTCTGTATTGTTTCCAAAAATAACTCTCACTCGTCTAATCCGTTCCAATCACTTGCGTGATTTTCACGGCTTAGTCCTCGTCGGTCGTTATTTTTGGATACAGAACCTCGGCTCTTCGTACTTGAAAACGCAAAAACGGTATGATATAATAAACCGTATATATTGTAATAACGGTGTCTGGTGGTAAAACTGCCTTCTGACACGCTGAAACATAAATTTCGGAGGGATATTATTATGGCTGAAAAAACTGTCCGTACACGATATGCACCAAGCCCGACAGGCTTTATGCATGTAGGCAACCTGCGTACTGCTCTTTATGAGTATCTCGTGGCAAAATCACAAAACGGAAAATTTATTTTGAGAATTGAAGATACCGACCGTGAACGCCTTGTTGAGGGTGCTGTCGATGTTATATACGATACATTGAAACTTGCAGGACTTAAACACGATGAAGGCCCTGATGTCGGCGGTGATTTCGGTCCGTATGTCCAGTCCGAAAGAAAAGATATGTACCTTCCTTATGCTGAACAGCTCATCAAAGAGGGCAAGGCATACCGTTGCTTCTGCACAAAGGAAAGACTTGAAAAGTTACAGGAAGACAGCGTTGGTGGCGGTTATGACAGACATTGCCGTAATCTTCCACAGGAAGAAATCGACAGACTTCTTGCAGAGGGTGTTCCTTATGTAATCCGTCAGAAAATGCCGATTGAGGGCAGCACAACATTTACAGACGCAGTTTTCGGTGAAATCACTGTTGACAACAGCGAACTTCAGGATCAGATTCTCATCAAGACTGACGGCTATCCAACATACAACTTTGCAAATGTAATTGACGACCACACAATGGGCATTACCCATGTTGTCCGTGGTTGTGAATATTTAAGTTCCACACCGAAATACAATCTTCTTTACGAGGCATTTGGCTGGGAAATTCCGACATATATCCACCTTCCGCTCATTATGGGCAAGGATGCAGACGGCAATGTTTCAAAGCTTTCAAAGCGTCACGGTGCAACAGGTTTCTATGACCTCATTAACGAGGGCTACCTTCCGCAGGCAATCATCAACTACATTGCACTTCTCGGCTGGTGTCCAAAGGATAATCAGGAAATCTTTACCCTTGCGGAACTTGAGAAGGAATTTGATATCAGCGGTATCAGCAAGTCACCGTCAATCTTTGACTATGACAAGCTCTCTTGGTTCAACGGCGAGTATTTAAAGGCTATGACTCCCGAAGAATTTACAAAGGTTTGTATGCCATACTATAAGAAAGTTTTCGGCGACAAGGAAATGCCTTTTGAAAAGTTCGCCGATATTCTTCAGAAGAGAACTACAAAACTTACAGATATTCCAGAAATGCTCGGATTCTTTGCAGAACTTCCCGAATATGACAAGGAACTTTTTGTAAACAAGAAGAGCAAGACTAATCTTGAAAACGCTCCTGTTGTTTTGCGTGAGGCTTATGAAAGATTAAAGGCTCTGCCAACATGGGACAACACTTCAATTCACGATTGCCTTATCAATATGGCGGTTGAAAAAGAGCTTAAAAATGGCACAGTTATGTGGCCCGTAAGAATTGCCGCAGCAGGCAAAACAGTAACTCCGGGCGGTGCTGTTGAAATTCTTGACATTCTCGGAAGAGAAGAGTCACTCAGAAGACTTGAAATAGGTCTTGAAAAGCTCGGTGCTTAAATTCTATTGACGGAGGTACACGGCAAATGGCTGATGAAATAAAAAATGTTGAGGGTGAAGCTGCCGTTCAGGGCAACTTCATCTGGGATTTTATAAAAGAAGATATCGCCGAGGGCGGAAGATTTGAGGGTAAAAAGGTTCACACCCGTTTTCCTCCCGAGCCAAACGGCTATCTTCACATAGGTCATGCAAAGGCTCTTTGCATTGACTTTGGCACTGCTGAGCATTTCGGCGGAATCTGCAATCTTCGTATGGACGATACCAACCCTACAAAGGAAGATGTAGAATATATTGACGCTATCAAAGAGGACATTAAGTGGCTCGGTTATGATTGGGACGACAGATTTTTCTATGCATCACAGTATTTTGATCAGATGTATGAATTTGCCGTTGAACTTATCAAAAAGGGACTTGCATATGTTTGCGAACTTACTCCCGATAAGGTAAGAGAGTACAGAGGCGACACACAGACTCCTGCAAAGAGTCCGTACCGTGACCGTCCTATCGAAGAAAGCCTTGATTTGTTCGAGAGAATGAAGAACGGTGAATTTGAAGACGGCAAAATGACTCTCCGTGCAAAGATTGACCTCGCATCGGGCAACTTCAATATGCGTGACCCTGTTATTTACAGAATCAACAGACTCAAGCATCACAGAACAGGCGACAAGTGGTGCATCTATCCTATGTATGACTTTGCTCATCCGATTGAAGATGCTCTTGAGGGCATTACTCACAGCCTTTGTTCCCTCGAATTTGAGGCTCACCGTCCGCTCTATGACTGGGTAATTAACAATATTTCAGTTCCCTGCAAACCAAGACAGATTGAGTTTGCAAGACTCGGCATTAACAACACAGTAATGTCAAAGAGAAAACTTCGTGAACTCGTTGAAAAGAAGTATGTAAGCGGTTGGGACGACCCGAGAATGCCTACACTCTGCGGACTTCGCAGAAGAGGTTACACACCAAAGGCAATTCGTTCATTCATTGAGCAGATTGGTGTTTCAAAGGTTAATTCAATTGTTGAATACGGTTTCCTTGAGCATTGTTTGCGTGATGACCTCAACGAAACAGCAGAGCGTACAATGTGCGTTTTAAAGCCTATTAAGCTTGTTATCACAAACTATCCCGAGGGACAGAGCGAAGAATTTGAAGTTGAAAACAACCCGAACCGTCCTGAGGATGGAACAAGAAAGGTTACTTTCAGCCGTGAACTTTACATTGAAGAAACCGACTTTATGGAAGAGCCTGTAAAGAAGTATCAGCGTCTTTATCCCGGTAATGAGGTAAGAATAAAGTCTGCATACATCGTAAAATGCACAGGCTGTAAAAAGGACGAAAACGGCAATGTTGTCGAGGTTTATGCAGAGTATGACCCCGAAACTAGGGGCGGCAACACTCCCGATGGCAGAAAGGTAAGAGGTACAATCCACTGGGTTGACGCTAACAATTGCCTTGATGCGGAAGTCAGACTTTACGACAACCTCTTTACAGTTCCCGACCCTGACACAGGCGACAGAAACTTCCTTGATTATCTCAACGAAAATTCACTTGAAGTTCTCACGGGCTGTAAGGCTGAAAAGAATATTGCAGGTGCAACAGCTCCGAAGAGCTATCAGTTTATGCGCCACGGCTATTTCTGCATTGACAACAAGGACAGTTCACCTGAACACCTCGTATTCAACCGCAGTGTAAGCCTTAAGGACAGTTTTAAAAAGTAAGATAAACAATATGGGCGGTCTTATCTTTGACCGCCCACTTTAATAAGAATTTGTGTTTGTTTATCATTGGTATTGTGAAATGAAAAAAATACTTGTAACAGGTGCATCGGGCGGAATCGGGTCGCAGACTGCTGTCGCTTTTGCAAAATGCGGTTGCGATGTTGCGTTGCATTACTCGAAAAATTCTGAAAAAGCCGAAAGCCTTGCAAAAAAACTTACAAATGAATACGGCATAAATGCCTTTGCTGTTCAGGCAGATGTTTCCGATTATGAAAGCGTTTGCAAAATGTTTGACGAAATCGATAGCCGTTTTGGAGGCCTCGATGTGCTTGTCAACAATGCAGGCATTGCACAGCAAAAGCTGTTTACCGATATTACTCCCGATGAATGGAAGAAAATGACGGGGGTTAATCTTGACGGTGTTTTCTATTGCTCACAACAAGCACTCAAAAGATATATGATTAAGAACCACAGCGGTGTTATTCTCAATATCAGCTCAATGTGGGGACAGGTCGGTGCGTCTTGCGAGGTGCATTACAGTGCATCAAAGGCGGGTGTAATAGGACTTACCAAAGGTCTTGCCAAAGAGGTCGGATTGTCGGGGGTGCGTGTCAACTGCATTTGCCCCGGTGTTGTTATGACCGATATGATGAAAGGTTTTGACGAGCAGACCATACAGGAGCTTAAAGAGGAAACTCCGCTCAATATGCTCGGTATGCCCGAAGATATTGCCGAAACTGCGGTGTTCCTCTGCAGTGACAAGGCGAAGTTCATCACAGGTCAAATTGTCGGTGTAAACGGCGGAATGATTATTTAAATTATTTAACATAATATTAAGGCATAGAAAAACGGTCGGGAATCAAATCCCGACCGTAATTTGTTTACTATACTATAACTATATATGTTTTAGAACTTTAGTTTTTGCCGTTGA
>CACXEX010000044.1 GCA_902766775.1 uncultured Ruminococcus sp.
AGTTTCTTAAATAGATATAGGAGAATTCGCAACCGAAGAAAACTTTTGAATACTTACCAAAGACGATATCGGCAAGCAGTAAAAGCGGTGTGATGTAGTATAGAATTTTGACTTTGTCAAATTTGTTGAGCAGTTTCACTATCAGCAAAACATACAGAATTGCTCCTACATACCAGAGGTGGAACGAAAACGGAGATTCATTAAAGACAAAAAAGTTCAAGTATGTTTCGGGCGATGTCATTTTCTCAATAAATGATACAAACGATTTGTCTTTTACAAAGTCAACAATCAGTTCCCAGAACATAAAAATAATATTTGAAACAACAAACAGGAGTGCTATTTTTTTGATTTGCTTATTTTCTTTGCCTGACTTGGCCGTGTTGGAATAGTAGTAACCCGTAATCATAAAGAATATCGGAACCGCAATTCGTGCAATCGGGGTAGTGTATTGACTGACGCCCGGTATCGGTGCGTGAATCATAACAACGAGAAATGCACAGAGAAATTTCAGAATATCTACCCCGAGATTTCGGCTTTTATCAATTTTAAGCATATATACCTCCTCTATGGCTTGTCAGTAAGAGCAACTGCAAGCCTTAATGCCCTCTCAATTTAAGATAAATGGCATAAACAGTCTTTTTAATTTTTTGCATAGGCGTTAGCCTAAAACCGTTCTTTTTCATAAGAGTGAGGATTTCAGCATAATAGTCCTTGTTCTGATGTTTAAGAACATAGTTCATATATTTGTCCTTGTCCCTGTAAAATTTCGGGATATCAAAAACATTCTTATACAGTTCAAGTTTTCCGAGTGCCATAAGTTCAAACTGGGTCCTGACGCATTTTTCACAGTGACCGCAGTTGTTCTCACCGTAGTAACACACATTGAGGTTATCGTATGTAATCGGAAATTTTGAGATGAAGTCAACCTTTTCAAGCCTTGTTTTTTCAAGACCCGTAATGTAAAAATTAGTACTTTCGGTACTCAGCATACTCGCCGTAAACGCCTCATAATGTGCCGAGCCTGTGTCGCATTGTTTTATTGAAAAACTGCTTATCGGATACCCCGATGCATAGTAGTAATTTTTGAAAAATTTCTGCATACACAAGACTGCCGAAAAACTGCAATAATGATGAATCTTTACATACGGAAGGGTAAGGTGTTCGCCGAGATTTGAATTGATATCAATCAACGGCATATCAAAGATTTTTGCGGATTTTTTTGCAATTTCAAGACGATTTGCATACAGTTCAGCAGATTGTTCGGGTGTGTAATTTGCCGTACTTCTGTGAGAACCGACATTGAAGAAGGTAAGATGACTCAGCTTTTCCGTGCTGTTTTCGGAAAGACTGCAAATCGTGTCAAATGAATCCACACCCCTTGAAAATCCTGTTGCCGAGGCGTTTTCGGAGCAATAATTTTCTTGTGTAAGTTCTTTTGCGGATATCGAGATTCTGTTAAATAATTTTGAATTTTTGGTAAGGGTGGGAATGAAAATTTCATTCAGCTGAAAGCAAAGTTGCTTTGACATCTTTGCTTCTGCCGAAATATTCAGACAGTTGTTCATCGCATACGGCAACAGCGCAACAACGAATGCATCGGCACTTTCGGTCAGATAGTCAACATACTTTGCGTCAACATCAAACCAGAGAGTGTAGGAAGGCTTTCCTTTTTCACTGATTTCCGAACACAGTCTGGCACGATTATCAAGTTTTTCAATTTTCGGTTTGCCGATAATCAATGTTTCCATACTTTTACCCTCAAATTAATCTCTGAAAAACAGATCTCTTGTATAAACCTTTTCTTTTACACAGTCAAGAACGGAGCTGTATCTGTTTGCAACGATTACATCAGATTTTGTAACAAACTTTTCAAAGTCGTTTTCAACGCCAAAGCCCTCGAATGAATCGGCTTTAAGTGTCGGTTCGTAGATAATCAGCTCGATACCGTTATTTTTCAAAAGCTCCATAACGCTCTGAATTGAACTTTGTCTGAAGTTATCGGAATTTGACTTCATTGTAAGGCGGTAAATTCCGACAGTTTTCGGATTTTTCTTCATAATCTGCGATGTAATAAATTCTTTTCTTGTCTTGTTAGATGTTACAATAGCGCTGATTATGTCATTCGGAACATCCGAAAAGTTTGCCTTGAGCTGTTTTGTGTCCTTTGGCAGACAGTAACCGCCGTAGCCAAAGGACGGGTTGTTGTAGTGATTTCCGATTCTCGGATCAAGACACACACCGTCAATTATACTTTTGGTGTTAAGGTTCTTCATCTCGGCATATGTGTCAAGCTCGTTGAAAAAGCTGACACGCATTGCAAGGTATGTATTTGCAAAAAGCTTGACCGCCTCTGCCTCTGTGTAGTCCATAAAGAGAGTGTCAATGTTTTCTTTAATTGCACAGCTTGCAAGTGCCGTTGCAAAAACTTCGGCAGATTTTTTCAGTTCTTCATTTGCCATATCAACGCCGACAATAATTCGTGACGGGTACAGGTTGTCGTAAAGAGCCTTGCCCTCACGTAAAAATTCGGGGCTGAAAAGAATTTTTGTGTATTTGTATTTTTCGATAACACTTTTTGTGTAGCCAACGGGTATGGTGGATTTGATAACTATTACCGCATTTGGGTTGCATTCGATTACAAGCTCAATTACAGCCTCAACGGACGATGTATCAAAAAAGTGTCTTTCGTCATCGTAATTGGTAGGAGTAGAGATAATTACAAAGTCAGCGTTTTTGTACGCAGATTTTGCATCGGTGGTTGCAACCAAATTTAATTTTTTGTCAGCAAGGTATTCTTCAATTTCCTTGTCGGCAATCGGAGATTTTTTTTCATTGATTAACTTTACCTTGCTTTCAACGATATCAACAGCGGTTACTTCGTGTTTCTGCGAAAGAAGTACAGCGTTTGAAAGACCTACATAGCCTGTTCCGGCAATTGCTATTTTCATTTGGTTTCACCTGATTACTTTTTTAATAATTTTTTTGCTTTCTGAATCTGCGCCGGACTGAGAATTGACTTTGCCTTTTCCATCATCTTGAGTTTCATTCCGCCAAACTTCATTCTGTTGTCATGAAAAAGCTTGTTAATAAGCTTTGCGTCCTTTTCCATATCGGTGAAAATTTCAACAAAAATCGGTCTGTCGGATTCTTCTGCAAGTGTAGGAATAATGTTGTCAACTTCTTCCTTGGTTGTTGCGCTGTAATAGTCATATCCGAGTGATTCGATCCAGCCCTTTGCACCCTTGTGATGCTCGGCGCAGATGTACTGATTGATTGTAGGAATCTTTTCCTTGCCCATAAAGAAGTGGAATTCGGAACCGCCGCCGTTGTTGAGAAGAATAATTCTCACATTGTTCTTGATTCCTCTGATTCCTGCGGAGTTCATATCATAGAAGAAACTGAGGTCGCCCACAACGCAAAAGGCAAGCTCGTCTGTTGCCGATGCCTGTCCGAAGAATGATGACATACAGCCGTCAATACCCAGAGCGCCGATGTTGCTGTAAACCTTGACATTCGGTTTCAAATCAAAGAACTGCATAGTTCTTGTGCTGTTGAGAATTGCAAGGTGCAGAACAGAACGGTCGGGAATAACTTCTGCAAGCTTTTTGGCAACATACATATTTGAGAACGGAAGGTTGCTTGAATAGTCAAGCATTTTGATATCGTCATTCCACATATTGTAGTATGTCATATCATTTTTTGAATCCTGCGGTGCGTTCTCTGCAAAGTAGTTAAAGAAATATTGCGGTGTACATTCAAATACATCTGTCAGCTTGTCGGAGAAATCTCTGATTCTTCCCGCAGTATCAATCTGCCAGTGAACAAATTTTTCCTTGTGAGCCTTAATCATCGGCTTAAGTTTATATGAGGCGATATTGTTGCCGAACGAAATAATAAGGTCGGGGCATAACTCGCCGAACATTCCCTGCATTGAGCATTCGGACAAAGGATAGGTCATAAGGCAACCTTTGCACTTGAGATTTGACATATGCTCAACCGATACAAGGCAATTGTATTTCTCAAAGAATTTTTCAACACACGCTCTGTCATCTTCCGAAAAATAGTTGTTCTGACCTGCAATGACAAGAATTTTCTTGAATTTTGAGAGCTTTTCTGCATATTCAAGCCACTTGTCAGAGGACATATCGGGAGAAATTCTGTTTATTTTTCTCACCTGTGGAAGGTGTTCACAATCATATACAGCCGAGTTTTCAACAATCGGAATGTTGATATGTACAGGGCCTGTTCCGTGATGATCAAGCTCTGAAAGAGCCTCGTTAATAAGTCTTTCGCAGTACCATCTGTCATTTCCTCCACGCACAACGGGAAGATTAACGGATTTCTTTGTAACCGATTCAAAAATATTGACCTGCTGAGTTTTTTGGAGCATAAGCTGATTCAATCTGTACGGATCTTTGTCAGCGGTAATTGCGACAATCGGAACATCCTGATAGAATGCCTCTGTCATACCCGGAAGATAGTTGCTTACAGCTGTACCCGAGGTACAGATACAGGCAACGGGAGATTTTGTCTGTTGTGCAAGTCCGATACCGTAATATACGGCACTTCTTTCATCAACAACTGAATGGCACTCAAAGAAATCATCATTTTCAAGTGAATGAATGATAGGAATATCACTGCCTCCCGGAGAAAGCACCAATTTGTTGATATTATATTTTTTCAGAAGTGCAGTGAGCAACTGAATACTTTTTATTGTAGAATACATACGCTTTCCTCCGCTTTAGTTTTTGATAATTCCCGAACCGCCCGAGATATACAGCGTATCTCCGACAACAAGGTTGCAAAAATCACTTGCCATATATACAGCCATTTGTCCGATTTCCTCGGTAACTGCATAGCGTTTTGCAGGAACTTCGGGCATATAAAGGGTATCTTCTTCGCTGCGGCCGAGCATTTCGGTGGCAACAGGTCCCGGACCGAGTGCGTTAACAACAATGTCGTGCTTTATGAGAGCAGACGCCGCTCCTTTTGTCATTCCGCATACGCCCCACTTTGAAACTTCATACGGAGTCCATGCCGGCTTTAATGCAGAAGATGAACTGATGTTGAGGATATGCCCTTTGATTTTATTTTTAATCATATAATTTCCGACCTTCTGACACATAAAGTATGTGCCTTTGAGGTTGGTGGTGATAACCGAGTCAAAGGTTTCTTCGGTAACATTGACAAAATGTCCGTCACCGTGAGTTCCGGCGCTGTTGACAAGAATATCAAGCTGACCGTTTTCTCCGAAAGCCTTTGATGCCTCAAGAATTTTTGCGTCCATTGAAGGTACATCCGAAACATCAAGGGTAATATATTTGCAGGAGTCGCCAAGCTTTGAACACGCATTTTTAAGCTTTATTTCGTTTCTTCCTGCAATAACAACCTTGCATCCAGCATTGACAAATGCCTTTGCAATGCCGAATCCGATTCCGCTTGCACCGCCTGTAATCAGAGCTGTTTTGCCGTCAAGAATATTGTTGTTCTCCTTCTGTACATACACAGGAACAACATTTTTGGCCTTAAAAGTTTTGATTATGCCTCGTCTGACTTTTTTTAGTGTATTTTTAAGACTCATTTTAATCACCGCTAACAAAGGATTTCAGATAATCCAAAGATGTTTGTGTCTGGTTCTTGATTTTTTTGTTCACATCGTTCCAGTTTATTTCGGTTTCAATGCAGTTTCCGTCAACAATTTCACGGTTGATTCCAAGGCTTTTTAAAAGGCCTTCGGAACGGATATTTCTTCCGCTTTTGTTCTTGAATTCAACAAAAAGGTTTCTGTTGAAAATAACAGAAAACGCTGTGCCGTGGAACGAGTTCGTAACGACATATTCGGCATTTTTAAAATAGCCGACAAATTCCTCAACAGTAGGTGCAACAATATAATTTATACCGTGACTTACAGGGTGAGGTGCGTCATTTATGTAGTAAACGGGAAGGTTCTTTTCCTTTGACAGTTTAAGAGCAAAATCTACAAGTGAAACAGCCGGATTAGCCGTAAAAATGAGGATATACGGCTTGTTGATTTTTGAAACGGCAATCTTTTTCCATTCATCTGCCGAAATCAGCAGAGTAGGATCAAGATGAGTTTCGGCTGTTCTGCCCGTGAGTTCTTTTACAAGCTTTTCACCGCTCGGTTCACGGACGGAAAATTTCTGAAAACCATTTAATCTTTTTTTATATTCATCAATAAATTCATCGGGCAATGTAGGAATGGCAAAGCTTGCCGCATATGAATACTTCTGTTTGTCATCTGCAAATGTAAGAAAATAAGCGGGATCAAAACCGACGCATCTCGGACTCCACACCTGATCGCTTCCAGAGATGAACAAGTCATAATCGTTCTTTAACTCGCTGATATTCTGCGGAGTATATGACTTTTTACTCTTTACAAGATAGTTATTGAAAAATGACTTGAAAGCATCTCTGCGTTTTGCCCTTCTTCTTACCATAACACAGCTTTTTGCAAAAGATTTCAGAAGGTCGTTCTTGTAAATGCGAAAGGGTTTGTAGTCGGCTGTAATTTTTGGACAGATATAGTCAACAATTTCACAGTTTGCGCCGAGTGAAGAAACGGTTTTTTGCAATGCATAGCTTTGAAGCACAGCGCCGTAGTTCAATGCACGGTGAAATGTTACAATGCCTACCTTTTTCATTATTTACTTCCCCCTGATTGTTTTTTGTACAGAAAATATCCCATAGGATAAAATATGACCGCAAGCGCCCTCTTTGAAAATGTGTCGGGCATCTTTCGTATTTCGGAAAATCTTTTGCCGTTGAGCAAGCCGTCACGGGAAAGCCCCACAAACTGTTTGATAAAGAACTTAGGATTGCTCTTTGCATAATCCCAACATTCGTTGATGAAGTGGAGTCTTACGAAAATTGTTTCCTTATGAGCCGAGTAAGCGTCACCTGTCAGAGAATTTTCCTGATCATTTATGTAATATCGCAACGGTGTGTCAATAAAACGGGTGATATACTTTCTTCCGATATTGTTCCAGTAGATATTTTCGGGATAAAAGTGGAGTCCCGAAACACTCGGATAGGGGTTGGCTTTTATTATTTCAAGCCTTGTCATTCCCCACATCTCACCGTCAATTTTATACTTCAATCTAAGGTCAAGGTCAGAACAGTCAAATCGTTCTGACGGCAACGGACAACCGTTTGTTTTGCCGCTTTCGTTACAGGTGCGGCACGAAATTCCCTTGTATTTTGACTTGTCGTCATCGGGAATGTTGTTCCATTCTTTTATAAATGTTTCAAGGGCATTGTCTTTTACGCTGTCATCGGAGTCAATCGTTATAAAAAATTCACCCTTTGCAATCTGTGCCGCAACATTTGTTGCAATGTGCTTTCCTTTGTTGGTTTGATATTTATAGGTAATGTCAAAATCGGGCTTGTCGCTGATGAATTTCTCAACCACTTCTTTTGTGTTGTCGGCAGAACCGTCATCAACAATTATCCATTCAAAATTTCTGTATGTCTGTCTTTTCAGCGCCTCATATAATCTGGGCAGAGTTTTTGCCCTGTTATATGATGGTGTAAAAACGGAAAAAGTATATTCAGTCATTGCAACCTCAAAATGATAATAATTTAGCTTTTCTTGAACTTTTTCTTGATTTTATCTTTGATAAGAACAAGTTCTTTTCTTGAGAAAATCAGCGGAACAGAAACGGCATATCCTGCCAGTCCGCTTACAAGGCAGAGAAGAAGGAACGATATCCAGCTGTTTGTGTGTACAAAGTTGTTGATGAAGATAAACATAGTGATAACAACAGCAAAGCAGAACCATCCTCTGAAAATAGACCTGTAATATGTTGTAAGCTTTATTTTCAAAATGTGAGCGGCATACAGCGGAACAAATACTATCGCTTTAAGACCAATAAAAACTGAGCTGACGCCTGCAATAGCATAAACACCGAGCGGTGTAAAATATATGAGCAGTAAAACGATAATAACCGTAAGGACACCGCTTACAAGCGAGATAAGTACGGAGGCTTTAAGCTTGTTGCATACGGTAAAGAGGTTAGAAAGTGTTCTTGTGTGACAGGTAAACAGGTATGAAATACATACAAGTACCGACAGAACCTGAATTATAGTAATTTCGTCCGGAGATTTGGTCGGCTGCCACAATGTATAGAACTTGTTGCCGAACGCAATGAATCCCGCAAGAGGCGCAGTCATGAGAAAGCTCATAATTTTTGACGAAAACTTTGTTTCCTCAACAAGCAAATCCGTGTTGCCCTTTGCATAAAGGATTGTAAATCTCGGGGTGAAGATATTTGCAATTGTTGTAATAAGGTTATCAATGCAGTGCGGAACTGTGTTTGCAATTGACAAAAGTCCCATAAGTCCTGCTCCGAGAGTAAGGTTACAGATTAACAGGTCAAGACCTCTGTTCAAAGCTGTGCTGAGGTAACCGATTGATGACCATATTCCTGCGGAAATCAGAACTTTTACCAGTTTGAAACTGAACAGGTTGAAGTTCATCTTAACTTCCGGCAGTATTTTTTTCTTGACTTTGATATTTGTAAGCAAAAGAAAAACTCCGCTTGCAAGTGATGCCATAGCGAGGAAATATACTTTTGCAGGGAAAAACGAGAACAGAATTACTACAAGCAAAAGCTTGAGTGTGTTTGATGCAATATCACGGAGAGAGTTGATATACAGCTTGTTTTTTACAAATGCCGCAGTAGTGAATATTGCCGTGATAACGCTGATTATAAATGTTGCAAATGTGAGCGCAAACAATATCTTTACGCTGTCAACAAGATTTTCGGGAACATTCAATATGAATTCAATGTTGAATGTGATTATTGATGAAATCAAAAGCAAAACGCCGGCAATAATTAAGTCGGCAACCAGAACAGAACTGAAATATCTTGATGCCTTGTCAATATTTCCCTTGCTGTATTCAATTGAAATAAATCTGCCCGACATCGAGTTGAGAGCAGATGTTACAATGGTGGCATACTGTACAAAGTTATTTGCAAGTCCGATAAATCCGTAGGTTTCAGAGCCGAGTTCCTTTACAAGATAGGGCGCAAGAACAAAGTTAATTCCTGTTCCTATCAAAAAAGACACTATGGCGGCAACCATATTTATTGCCATTTGTTTACTTGTTGATAAATTTTTCATAATATGTCCTTAATCTTAACTGATTAAAATCTTGGAAAAGCATTGAAGAGCTGTTCTTTCTTCAGTTCAACAACATCCGGATCAATTCTGTAATTGTTTTTCACCTTGCTGATTGTAGGCATATCGCCGTTTGAGCAATCAAAAGGTGTGTGTGTAATGTCAAAGGCGGAGAGATAATCGTTGTACTTGTTTCCGTCACCGAACATATTGTTCGTAAGGGTAATGTGCATATTTGGAATGTGGAAACTGTCGGCAACAATCATACCGTGAAGGCTACTTGAAATAATGTATTCGCACTCGCCTATTTTCTCTACAACCTTTTTGGGATTTTCCCTCAGGTCAATAAGTGTTGAATTTTCGTAGTTGTTAAGAAGTTTGTTTACAACAGGGTGATCCTGTTCCTTAAAATGCGGGATAATTCCGACATGGTATTTTTTCTCGGGATAAAATCCAAGCCACCTTTCGGCAAGAAGTCCTCCGTCACCTGTCGGCACATCAAGCTTTTTGCCGAGAATATTTTCCATTCTCTGTAGCGAAAGCTTGCCTCTCAGGGCGTGTATATGTATATGTCTGAACATCAGTCCCAAATCAAGGTCGGCATTGCCACGGATAAAGCCCGTACTCCATATGTGAACATTATCATTCAGAAAATGTTCAATCCTCTGCTTTGCTCTGATTTTGGGATATGTTGAATACATTATGTGGTCAAGGGCAGAACCGATTGCAATCAGGTTGCAGCTTTTTAGGTCTTTTCTGACAACCTTAATGTCAAAAAGTTCTTCAAGCATATCTTTATTAAGAAGATCCCCCATATTCGGAATCTGGGGATACATTATCTTATATACCATTACATTTTCTCCATTGTATTATTTGCGCCGTGAGCGGATGCTCTGAGTAAGAGATATAAACACAGAATTTGTTTTGCATATATATATCAGCGAGTAGGTAATCAGCATCCATATTGATGTTGTTGCCCATGGCTCGGTAGAAATCAAAAGTTTTGGAAGTGTTACGCACACAAGCATACAGCACAACGCAAATTCTGATTTATCTTTGATTCTTGTGCATACAACTTTTGCCGTCAGCGAAAGGCTTGAATATATCGGAATGAGTCCGAAAACAATTCCGCCTTCAAAGAGGTACTGGTAGATGTACTGGTGCGGATACGGCCATGAACGGTTTGCAAGCTCGCCTGTAACCTTTGAGAAGGTTTCAATGCCGTAGCCGAGAATAGGATTGTTCGCAATTGCAGTCCATGTAAATGCATCAATTGTGGTTCGTCCGTCAGATACATCACCGAGTTCAAGATATTTAATCATTTTTGAAATGAAACTTGGAACATTGTTAAACATACTGTTGCACAAATCCGCCAACGAGTGCAGCAGCGGAAGTGCAAATATAATTATCAAAATACCGACTGCGGAGCAGATAATAATCAACGACAGTTTAATCGCAGACAATTTTTTGCGCTTGTCATCATCATACGCATTGATAACAAGCACAATGGCACAGCACGCAAGACAGAGAACCGCACCTCTGTTGGCAAACAAGACAATCTGAACCAGAATGTAGAGGTTGTAGATGTATGTAAGCTTTATAAGGAAGTTTGATTGCTTTCTGTACAGCTTGAAATGTATCATAGCAACGATAACAGGGGACAAAATTGCGTAGATATTTCCCATATATGCCTGATTGTATTTTTCGTACTGGAGAACGAAAAACGAATTTATAATCGGCAGGGTTATAAGGGAAAGGTAGAGGATGTACCGCAACACAAGTTCACCGTCAAGCTTTTTGCTTATGACATAAATCGGTATTATTGCGTAAAATATGAACTGAATAACATCCAACTCACAGTTATCCCCGTGAAAAATGAGGGAATACAGATACCACAAAGTTACAAAAGAGAGAAAGAACATCACAGGAAGTTCTATGGTCACTTTTTTGTAGTAAATTATTTCCGCAAAAATTATTACAAGTGCAATCACCAAAATTATAAAATTGTTCTGAAAATTTTTAAAAGCCGGAATACGACCGATTGTACCCGTGATTGTCTGTGCTGAAATCATCATGGCTACAACAAAGCTGTTAAGTTTTATGAAAAGCCGGTCTTTTGAGCTTTGAAGCGTGTTTTCCATAAATTACCCCTGTTATTTTCGTAGAATAAAAGCCATTCCGTCTTTAAAGAACAAAAACAGAGCCTTTGCCGGATTGGAAGTTTTGAATGCCCAGTGCATAGCTTTTTTTAACTGTTTTTGCTTTAAATATGCCTTGCCGATTTCCGTGTAGTGAATGTTGTACAATCTTTTTTGTTCTTTTTCGGTAAATTGTTCAATAATCGGCTTCATTTTATTAAGGTAATGAAGTCTGTATTTTTCATAGAGTTCTCCCTTTGGCATATTGCGGTCAAGCTTGAACTTTTCAATACAGACATCACTTATGCAGGCAACCTTGCAACCGCAGGCAACACGGGCGAAAAATTCCAGGTCCTGATGACGCTTGAACGACTCGTCCCATTCCTTTACATAGTCAAGCACACTTCTTTTAATCATAATTGTGCTTGAGCAAGCAATTATTTCGTTGCATAAAAAGCGGTAAAGAAAATTGTCGGTATTATCCGCTTTTACAATACGGTCGGTGTTTTCGGTCATATGCTCCAGAAACGAGCCGTAAATCATCCCGTAATCATCGGGAAGTTTTTCAAAGCAGTCAACCTCTTTCTGCGTTTTGTCGGGAAGAAAAACATCGTCATCATCAAGAAAACCCAGATAAAATCCCTTTGACGCTCTGATTCCCGTGTTCCTGGCGGCAGAACCGTTAATATTCTTTTTGTGTACAAGATACTTTACATTTTCAAGTGTTTCGTATTTTTTCATTTTCTCGGCAGTAAGTAGCTGAGCCGGCTCGTTTTCGCCGTTATCGTCAACAACGATTACCTCAATGTTTTTGTATGTCTGGTTAAGAACGCTGTCAACGGCAGAGTTGATTTTGTCTGCACCTTTATATGTAGGAATAATAATGGAAACGAGCTGCTGCATTTATACCACCTTAAAATGTTTTTATTATTATAAATTCTTTTGTGCGTGTCTTGCTCTGAGTGTGCGATCAATGTAGAAATCCTGAAGGAGTTTTGCCGTGTTGCACACATCAAATCCGGCATCTATAACCTGTTTCTGACAATCTTTTCTTTCATATGTGCTAAGCACATCAAGGCAGGTTTTTGCCCACACATCGGCAGAATCGGAAAGCGAAAGTCGTGTTACATTGTCCGTAACAACAGTTTCATCGGCAATTACATTGCTCATAACAATCGGCAATCCCGAAGTCTGAGCCTCAATGCCCGTAAGCGGTAAGCCCTCCCATAATGACGGGAAAAGGAAAAGGTCAAGCGCTTGATACAATACGCTTGTGTCCATAACGCCCGTGAAAATTACATCATTTTCAAGACCGAGTGCCTTTGCCTTAGCTTTGATATCATCCTCAAGCGTTCCTTCACCGCAGAGAACAAGAACCGTGTTCTTATTCATCTTGTGAATCTCGTTAAAGACATCAAGAATAAATGTATGGTTTTTCGGCTGTGCAAAACGGCCTACATGACCGATGACAATTTTGTCGCCGACACCGAGCTTTTCACGCATATCTCTGCGTGTCTGTTCGTTATATTTGAATCTGTCTGTTTCAATGCTGTTGTTGATATATTTTACTTTTCCGTCCTGAACAGCCTGTTTTCCGAAAAGCCATTCTCCGGC
>CACXEX010000045.1 GCA_902766775.1 uncultured Ruminococcus sp.
GCAGAGCATGGAAGAAAAGCAGGACGACATTGACATTATCGGTCAGTTCGGCGTTGGTTTCTACTCGGCATTTATGGTTGCAAAGAAAATCACCGTAAACACAAAGAAGTACGGTGAGGACACAGCATACTGCTGGCAGTCAAGCGGTGCAGACGGCTACACAATCAAAGAGATTGAAAAGGAAAGCGTTGGCACAGAAATTATTCTTGAAATCAAGGATAACACAGATGAAGAAAACTATGACGAATTCCTTGAGCAGTACAGAATTCAGGGACTTGTAAAGAAGTATTCCGACTATATCCGCTACCCGATTGTTATGGATATGACAAAGAGCAGAGTTAAGGAAGAAACCAAGGACAGCGATAAGCCTGAATATGAGGATTACACAGAAACCGTAACACTCAACAGTATGGTTCCAATCTGGCAGAGAAGAAAGAAAGATGTTACTCAGGAAGAATACGACAAGTTTTACAGTGAAAAGTTTATGGCTATGGACAAGCCTCTTAGAACTATTGTAACTTCCGTTGAGGGTGTTGTAACCTACAAGGCATTGCTCTTTATTCCTTCTGTTGCTCCTTATGACTACTACACAAAGGAATACAAAAAGGGACTTCAGCTTTATTCAAGCGGTGTGCTTATTATGGATAACTGCGAAGAGCTTTTGCCCGAACACTTCCGTTTTGTAAAGGGTATTGTTGACAGCGACGATCTTTCACTTAACATTTCAAGAGAAATGCTTCAGCACGACCGTCACCTCATTACAATTGCTCAGAACATTGAAAAGAAAATCAAGAACGAACTCACTTCAATGCTCCAGAATGACCGTGAGAACTACGAGAAGTTCTTCAAGGTATTCGGCAGACAGCTTAAGTACGGCGTTGTTTCTGACTATGGTATGCACAAGGAAGAACTTCAGGATCTTCTTATGTTCTATTCTTCAAGCGAGAAAAAGCTTGTTACACTTTCAGAGTATGTTGACAGGATGAAAGAGGATCAGAAGTTCATCTACTTTGCAACAGGCGAAAATGCCGCTGCAATCGACACACTTCCGCAGACAGAGCTTATCCGTTCAAAGGGTTACGAAATTCTTTACTGTACAGAAGAGATTGACGAGTTTACTCTCCAGTCACTTATGACATATAAGGAAAAGAAGTTCTGTTCGGCAATGAACGACGACCTCGGCATTGAAACCGAAGAGAATAAGGAAGATGAAGAAAACAAGGATGCACTTCTTACATTCGTTAAAGAAACACTCGGCGACAAGGTTGCAGAGGTTACCGCATCAAAGAAACTTGTTTCACATCCTGTTTGCCTTACAGCAAAGGGCGGCATCTCATTTGAAATGGAAAAGTATTTCAACTCCGTTCAGCCTGACGCAAATATGAAGGCTCAGCGTGTGCTTGAACTCAACCTTTCACATCCTGCCGTTAAGAAAATGGAAGAGCTTATCAAGAGCGATGTTGACAAGGCAAAGAAGTATGCCGAAGTTCTTTACAGTCAGGCGCTTCTCATCGCAGGACTTCCGCTTGAAAATCCGTCTGAATACACAGACCTTGTCTGCTCAATTATGTAAATTTACTGATTTCTGCAATTCAGTAGGCGGCACTCATTGGGCGCCTGCAGGGGCACATAGTGCTCCACTATATAAAGCACACATAAAATCTCACATTTTACACCCGATTTCCGACCAAAACGGAAGTCGGGTGTTTTGTTTTTGCAGAATTTTTCGCAAAATCTTTTGCAATAATATTGATATAATTTTTGCGTTGTGATACACTGATTTTAGTAAAAGTTTTTTCGGAGGTGGACTTGATGAAACATTACGATGAAAAGCAAATACAGGAAAATATTCTCTATCTTGAGGCACTTTCGGAGCAGTATCCGAACATTCAATCGGCGGCAGCAGAGATGATTAATCTTCACGCAATCCTTGATTTGCCGAAAGGTACGGAACATTTTCTTTCTGATATTCACGGTGAACACGAGGCATTCAGACACATTCTCAACAACGCATCGGGTTCAATCAGAGAAAAGATTGACGACCTCTTTTCAAACACTCTGACATCTGAACAGCGTGCCGAACTTGCAACGCTGATTTATTATCCAAAGGAAAAACTCAGCGTTTACAAGAGCGAAATAACCGACATTGAAGAATGGTACAGGCTCACGCTCATAAGATTGCTTGCAATCTGCCGACACATTTCTTCAAAATATACACGAAGCAAGGTTCGTAAAACTCTGCCGAAACATTATGCCTACATCATTGAGGAGCTTATGTTCGGTGATTCGGGCAAAAAAGACCGTGAAACCTACCACGAAAATATTCTGCACACAATCATTGAGGCAGGACAAGCCGATGTTTTCATACTCTCGCTTTGTGACACAATAAAAAGACTGATTGTTGACAAACTCCACATTGTCGGCGATATTTTTGACAGAGGGGCAAGACCTGACATTGTGCTTGACGACCTTATGATGCACCACGGTGTTGACATTCAATGGGGCAATCACGATATTCTCTGGATGGGCGCGGCATCGGGCAGTATGGCTTGCATTGCCGCTGCACTGAACAACGCATTTTCATACGGCAATCTTGACACAATCGAAGTCGGCTACGGAATAAGTCTGCGTGACCTTTCGCTTTTTGCAAAGGAAGTTTACGGCGGCGGAAATGTTGAACGCTTTATGCCGAAAGGTCCGTGTGCAGATTCGCCCTATACCTCAAATGATCCGTTGCTTGTTGCCGATATGCACAAGGCGATTGCCGTTATTCTCTTTAAGCTTGAAGGTCAGCTTGTGAGCCGTAATCCGAACTTCAATATGAGCGACAGAAGATTGCTTGACAAGATAGATTTTGAAAATGCAGCCGTGACTGTCAGTGAGAAGAAGTATCCGATTTCCGACACCTTCTTCCCCACAATTGACCACGACTATCCGTATGAACTGACCAAGACGGAAAAACGGGTTATGGAACAGCTCAAAAATGCCTTTATGGCAAGTGAAAAGCTGAAAAGGCACATTGATTTTCTGTTTGCCAAAGGCGGAATGTACAAGTGTTGCAACAATAACCTTTTGCTCCACGGCTGTATTCCGATGAACAAAGACGGCAGTTTTATGGAATTTGACACGGGCAACGGTGTGCTTTCGGGAAAAGCATTGCTTGATGAACTTGAAAAGATTGTTCGTCAGGGACACTCTGCCCCCGAAAATTCTCCCGAAAGGCAAAAGGGCAACGACTATATGTGGTATCTCTGGTGCGGAAAACATTCACCGCTTTTCGGCAGAGAAAAGATGTGTTCGTTTGAGCGATTCTTTATTGACGATCCCGAAACCCACACGGAAACACGCAACCATTACTACACGCTCTATCACGATGAAGAGGCTTGCGTAAGAATTTTGAAAGAATTCGGTCTTTCGGAAAATCACGGTCACATAATCAACGGTCATGTTCCCGTTATTCGCAAAAAGGGCGAAAGTCCGATAAAAGCTAACGGCAAGCTGATTGTGATTGACGGCGGATTTTGCAGAGCATATCAGAACAAAACAGGCACGGCAGGCTATACGCTTGTCTATAATTCCTACGGTATGCGAATTGTCACCCACGAACCTTTTGCAGGAATTGACAACGCAATCAAATCCAACAAGGACATTCTCTCAACAACAAAAGTTTTTGACACCTCAGAAAACCGAATCCGTGTTGCACAAACCGATGACGGTCAGACAATCCGCAAACGCATCGAGGGACTTTCAATGCTCCTATGCGCCTACCGCAACGGCGTTCTGAAAGAACAGTAATTTAATATTATGATATACAACACGGCTTGTTCGGAAGATGAACAAGCCGTGTTGTATATTATCCATAAAATTCCACTCAAAAATTTTTCACCTATTCCCATTGACTATGGTTTAAAATTGTATTATTCTATATACATAGATAATCTATGTATATAGAACTGCGAGGTATTATAAAAACAGGAGGGGTAGTATGAAGAATAAATTTCTTGATAAGGTTGCGGAGCAAATTGCAGACGAACGCTCCCGAAAGCTAATCACAGCCGAACTTGAATCGCACTTGCTTGATAAAATTGACTACTATGTTGACATTGGCTATTCAAAAGAAGATGCCGAAAAGCGTGCCACCGAAGAAATGGGCAATCCCGATGACACCGCCGTGCCGTTGAATGCTCTGCACAACAATAACTATCGTGACCTGCTGTCATTCATTTGTTGTGGCATTATTGTACTGATGTTCTTCTGCACAATATGGTTTCGTGACGCTTTTATATACAGCTACGATAACAATTCATACAGACACAGCATAATATGCGATTTCGTTTCGCTCGCTTTTCTGATTACATATGCTGTTATGTTAATATTATCCCGAAAAAAGAATATAAAGATTATTCCGCTGTTTGTCGCAATTTCTTTTATTCTGCAATTTGGATCTATCCTTGTGGGTTATGACGAATATCCTGTTTCTTCATCAGTTCCGGCTAATATGTTTTACTTTTACCAACCTGCAATGTATGCGCTTGCAAAAATATTAACGGAAGGACTTCATGCATATTTACAATGTATTTTCTTAGGTGTACCCGCAGATTCTGATATATTAACAGGTTTCTGTTTTGAAGTCATGCCGTATATTTTAGGGCTATTTTTTATCATTTGGTCAATTCTGCTTTTTGTCAGAATTTCACGAAGTGAAACCATTACCAATTACAAAAAGCCAAAAGTTTCGATACATATTATTGAAACTTGCCTGAGTGTGTTTTTATCTGTAAATCTTGTTGTTATGCTGACAGCCACTTCTTATAGAGCAATTGATGATTTATTAACAGGCAACAGCTATTTGGCAAGTTGTCAGGAGATGTCAGAATATGTATTCAACGCAGATTTAACAAAAGAGGATTCAGAAATTTCCGATAACTTAGAATCTCTGGGATATTATCAATATTATAAAGATGCAAACAGAGTCACATATTATGACAAGGGCGGTGAAATTGAACTTTCATCCGAACCAGATGTCACAGAAGATTGCATATCGTTGTCATACCACACAGGCGATATTTTTGTTCCCTTTTATCATAGATTAGGTGACTTCACCTATGATAGCGATATATATGAGGATAGCATAACATATGACGAAAGCCCGAAAATATTAGCTGATATGAAAGCAATCAAAAATATTGATGTTGGTACAACGCTTGAAAGCATTGAACAGTCAGGATTATTAAAATATGCGGATTACATTAAAAAAACATACTACAGAGGTACTGATAAGCTTGAATATCAAATTGACCTTTCAATATACTTGAACGAAGGTGAAAACAGTTCCGATTCAAACCATGTCTACAATAATTTGCATATAAAAGACGGAGTGGTAACTGAATCTTATAGTAGCAAAAAATAGAAAAGGAGGGATAGTATGGCAAACGACTTTATTAACAAAGTTGCCGAACAAATCAGTAATAAACGCTCTCGAAAACTAATCACAGCCGAACTTGAATCGCACTTGCTTGATAAAATCGACTACTATGTTGACATAGGCTATTCACAAGAAGAAGCCGAAAAGCGTGCCACAGAAGAAATGGGCAACCCTGATGACACCGCCGTGCCGCTTAATTCTTTGCATCGCAAAAATCACCGTGCCGTTCCGATAATTATATGTGCCTGTCTGCTTTTGCTGATGTTCATTTTTTCATATCAATTCTTCACGGATTTTCACTACACATTAAGTAGCTTAGCTTTTCCGCACAGAATTTGGCTGGATTTTATTTCACTCGGTTATGTAGTTACATACCCTGTTATGCTGATTTACGCACACAAGAAAAATGAAAAAATAATTCCCGTGTTGGTAGTAATTTCGTTTTGCTTGCAACTGATAGCACCGACTGTTGAAGAAGCTTCTTCCGGTTTATATAATGACGAACCGCTAAATATGTTCTGTGTCTATCAACCGTTCTTCTACTCCGTGATAAAAATATTTGCAGAAGGATTTCCAGCATATTTAAAGTGTATTTTCACGGCAGCCCCTGCCAGATACAGCGTGTTAAGTAATTTCTGCTACGAAATAATGCCGTATATTCTTTGTGCTATATTCATACTATGGTCGATTATTCTTTTCTTCAACATATGGAGAAAAGAACAAATGACCAACACTAAGAAAGGAAATTTATATCTTAAAATTTTTGAAAAAGCAATGACAATAATTATAGCATTGAACCTGATTATAGTTTCCTGTTCAACGGCTTTTGTCGGAATTAAAGATTTAGTTTCAGGCAACACTTATTCATCGAAAAAACAGGAAATGACTGATTATGTTTTGAATGCTAATTTAAAAAATAATTTGTCAACTTTAGCAGACCGTATCGAAAATGATGGCTATTATCTATATGAAAAAAGCTTTGATGAAGATGAAAAATACTGTGATTATTATGATAGAGGCGGTAATTTTGTTTTAAGATTATCTACATATGAAAACGATGACGGAAAAGATGAAATTTACACAAGTCTTACATATTACGATACCTATTCTCACATATATGACAACACACCTGAAATTTTATCCGACACAAACAAAATCAAAAATATTGATATAGGTACAACTTTTGACTACATTAAAAATTCAGACCTACTTAAATATGCTAATATAATAGAAAAAACATATTATGAGGATAAGAAAGAAACGGAAATTGTGATAAATCTATCGATAAACATTCACGATGACGACATTTCAATTGGAAATAATCATTCCTGTTTCAGAGAATTAACTATCAAAAACGGTGTTGTAACTAATTGGAATTCTTGGTAAATTTAAACTTACGCAACCAAACATTAGCTAATCAGAAAGGAGCAAATAAAATGAAAATCAGTAAAGAACTTATCAAAGGCAGTACAGCAATGCTTGTTATGAGCGTTTTAAAGAAAAGCGA
>CACXEX010000046.1 GCA_902766775.1 uncultured Ruminococcus sp.
ATTACTCAAGTGGTGAAGAGGCTCCCCTGCTAAGGGAGTAGGTCGCTAACGCGGCGCGAGGGTTCAAATCCCTTGTCCTCCGCCAAGAAAAAAGCACTTGCATTTGCAAGTGCTTTTTTCAGTGAAATAAATCCAAGAGGATTTGTGAAATACCATGCCGGCGTGAAATATGGATTTTCCATGTGAAGTGCCTGACGGCGTGAAAAGATTTATTTTATTTCACTTTCTGCGCAAGCAGAAAATTTCACAATATACAGTATTATTTCACATACGGAGTATATTTCACTTGTTGTATATAATTAAAAGAGGTTCGTATGGCTGAATCAAAACTTAGAGAATTATCAACTGATTTTGCTGTCAAAATTATCAAACTTTGCGATGATATAAAAGGACATTATTCTATTGTAAATCAACTTGAAAGATCGGCTACCAGTATCGGTGCAAATATTCGAGAGGCAAATTATGCTCATGGTAAACCTGATTTTATTCCTAAACTGCAAATTGCACTTAAAGAATGTTATGAAACTGAGTATTGGTTAGAACTATTTGTGAAATCTGAAATTATAAATCGTGAGAATACAATTGATCTATACAATCAGTGTGGCACTATTCGCAGAATATTAGTTGCCTCTATTAATACTGCAAAAGAAAATTTATAAAAGGAAAAAACTAATTCAAAAACAAAACCAAATATGTCCGTATAGTAGGATTAACCCGATTGACACCAAACTTAATAACTGATAATATAAGGCTGTGAGAATATTTTTATTCTTACAGCATATTTTTTAGCCAAAGGAGGATGATAGGATTATGGGATTTTTAACTGGAAAGACCGCTGTTATTACAGGCGGAGGAAGAGCTGTTCTCTGTGACGGAAGTTGTGGTTCAATCGGATACGGCATTGCCACCGCTTATGCAAAAGAGGGTGCAAACCTTGTTATTACAGGCAGAAATGTTAAAAAGCTTGAGGATGCCAAAGAGGAACTCGAAAGACTTTACGGAGTAAATGTGTTGCCTGTTCAGGCCGATGTCAGTAAGAACGGCGATAACGAAAAAGTTGTTCAGAATGTTGTAGACAAGGCTGTTGAAATATTCGGCAGAATTGATGTTCTGATTAACAATGCTCAGGCATCTGCATCGGGTGTTACGCTTGCAGACCACACAACAGAGCAATTTGACCTTGCCGTTTATTCTGGATTGTACGCAGTTTTCTATTATATGAAGGCTTGCTATCCGTACCTTAAAAAATCAAAGGGAACGGTTATCAACTTTGCTTCGGGCGCAGGACTTTTCGGAAACTTTGGTCAGAGTGCATATGCCGCCGCCAAAGAGGGAATAAGAGGTCTTACACGAGTTGTCGCTAATGAGTGGGGCAAGGACGGAATCAATGTCAACATCGTCTGTCCGCTTGCATGGACTGCTCAGCTCGAAAAATTTGAGCAGGCGTATCCCGACGCATTCAAGGCAAATGTAAAAATGCCGCCAATGGGACATTTCGGCGATGTCGAAAAAGAAATCGGCCGTGCTTGTGTTGCACTTGCATCACCTGATTTCAAGTATATGAGCGGCGAAACCATAACCCTTGAGGGCGGAATGGGACTCAGACCGTAACCTCATTTGGAGAAGAATATTTTTATCATACGGCAAAATATTAAATCAAACTCCGCTTTCGTTTGAGAGCGGAGTTTTGTATGCAAAAAAATTTTTAAAACATACTAATATGAGTATTGAATTTTTACTTTATATGATGTAATATCAAGTTGCAAGATACATACCAAAATTACTTTGAGGTGATCGTATGGGAATTTTTGATAAGAAAAACACGGATATTTTCAGCAAGGATTATGATCCTGCAAAGGCATGGATTGAGTACAACATTTTTAATGAATGTGTAAAGAACGAAAACGGAAAGTCTTTTGATGAATCCCTTGATGATAACTTCTGGGATTATTTGAAGAAAAACCGTGACAAGTAATAACTTTTGCAAAAAAATAAAAGACAGCCGATGTGTGAAAATTCGGCTGTCTTTTTTGGTTACAGATTAGTTGAGAAAATTCCCGTAAGCTGTTGCACTCCGATTGATACGGCGGAAATTGCTATCCAACAGCAAAAGCCTAAGATGATCGGTTTTGCACCGCTCTTTATCAGTTTTACTATGTTTGTGTTAAGTCCGATTGCGCCCATTGCCATTGAAATGAAAAATGTTGCGAGCCATTTCATAAGAGGCACAAAACCGTTACTATAAAATTCTGTAAAAGAACATTGCGGAATTAATCCGACAAGTGTTGATACAAGTGACGCTCCGATAAAAAAGAGGATGAACCACGGAAAAATCTTTTTGAATGAGAATGATGAGCCCTTTGCTCCGATTGATTTTGCCTTGTGTGTTCTGTAAATTGCAAGGCAGAGTGTTATCGGAATTATCGCAAGTGTGCGTGTCAGTTTTACGGTTACGGCTGTTGACAGAA
>CACXEX010000047.1 GCA_902766775.1 uncultured Ruminococcus sp.
GATATATCCGCCGTTGCCTGTAACCTGACCCGGTTCTCTGCCAAAATAGAAACCGGTGTTGTACTCACGGTGGCTGATTTTTTCAAGCTCTTCCCTTATCCAAGGTTTGAGAACATAGTTATCACCCTCGGCAAAGTAATCGTCAACAGCGTGGCGATAAGCGTTTGTCGTAACAGCTGTATAATAAGCCGACTTTGCTCTGCCCTCGATTTTAAAGCTTGAAATTCCTGCCTTGACAAGTTCGGGAATGTGTTCAATCATACAGAGATCTCTTGAGTTGTAGAGGTATGTGCCGTCACCTGTTTCTTCAACAGGGAAATACTGACCCTCACGGTTTTCCTCGTAGAGGTGATACTTCCAACGGCACGGCTGAGCGCAGTCGCCGTGATTTGCATCTCTGCCTGTCATATAGCTTGAAATGAGGCATCTGCCTGAGAAAGAAACGCACATTGCGCCGTGTACGAAACATTCGATTTCAAGCTCCTTCGGAACTTTTGCACGAATCTCGGCAATTTCATCAAGCGGAATTTCTCTTGCAAGCACCACTCTTGACGCACCCATATTATAGAGTACATTTGCGGCCGCATAGTTTGTAACTCCTGCCTGAGTTGAAATGTGGCGCTGGACCTTTGGTGCATACTTTTTAGCCGCCTCAAAAACACCGAGGTCGGCAATTATAAATGCGTCAACCCCGCAAGCCTGTGCATTCTCCATAAACTCCTGAAGGTGAGGAATTTCGCTGTTGCGTGGGAGTGTGTTGCAGGTCACATGGATTCTTGCACCCTTTGCGTGGGCAAGGTCACAAGCTGTTTTAAGCTGATCGTTATCAAAATTCTGCGGTGCGGAACGCATACCGAACATTTTTCCTGCAAGAAAAACTGCGTCTGCGCCAAAGTTCAAAGCGGATTTAAGACAATCCATATCACCTGCCGGTGATAAAATTTCGGGTTTTTCAAAATTATTTATCATAGCTTTCAATATACTCCAGATTAGCGTTTTGCTGTTCAAGTGTTGTTGCGTAATAAGCCTGTCCCTTGCTGTCGTGGCAGAAGAAGTAGTAATCCGAACTCTTCGGGTTGAGGGCGGCAACTATTGCGTCCATACCGGGGTTACAGATTGGACCGTAAGGAAGTCCCTTGAGGTCATATGTGTCATATCTGCTCTTATAGGTACTTCTCTGATCCTCGGGAACATCTTCAAGACTTCTGTAAGGATAGAATTTTGTTGAGTCAAGACCGAGGTTTGATACACCGGCGCTGCTGTCGGCTGTAAGACGGTTGTGAAGGATTGAAGAAATATAGTACATATCTTCTTTGTTAGCCGCCTCTGCCTGAATGATTGATGCAATTGTCATAACCTGATCAAGTGAATACTTGGTATCACTTTCTTCAACCATTTTCAACACTGTCGTTTTCTTTGAGTATCCGTCAAAAGTCTGCTTTTCGTTAATCTTTGTTTCGTAGTTATTGAGGAATTTATAGATTACAGACTCTGCATTTTCGTTTCTGTAAAACTCGTATGTATCCGGATAGAGATAGCCCTCGAGCTTGTAGTAACGCTTGTCCACATTTGTTTCAGCCTTGATAAAGTCGAAGTCGCTGTCAAATTCATTGGAATTGCAGAGTGAGAGGAACTCGTCCTTATCACCCAAAGCACCGTTCTTTTTAAGAGTGTCTGCAATTTCAAGCACGCTCTCACCCTCGGTAATTGTAACGGAAACCGTGTCGGTTCTGTTGTTATTACTCGAAAGGAAGTTGATGATTGCCTCATAGTCCATATTTTTACGAATTTCATATGTACCCTGAGTAAAATCATCAGCAGACTTTGTGAATTTGACAAAGAGCTTGAAATAAGACGGCTCGCCGATTACCTTGTTGTCAACAAGCACCTTTGCAACATCGTCAACAGTCGGATTTTCGGGAATTTCAATTTTTACCGTTGAAGAGTCGGTCCTGTTTACGGCAAGCAAATCGTCCATACCGGTTATCATATAAACAGCCGCCATAGCACCGACAATCACAACCGAAACAATCCAGATAAAACGGAAAATTCTGCGGTTGTGCTTATTTTTTGCTTTGAGAGCCTTTTTCTCTTCCTTTTTCTTCTGCTTTAAAACCTGCTTTGA
>CACXEX010000048.1 GCA_902766775.1 uncultured Ruminococcus sp.
GGCGATGTTAAGGAGCTCAAGTACGTTAAGAAGGTAGTTGTTGAGACTGCTGACGCTGTAATCAAGGAAGCAGGCGCTAACCTTGAGTACGAAGTTGGTACAATGATCGAGATTCCCAGAGCTGCTCTTACAGCTGATGAGATCGCTGCTAATGCAGACTTCTTCTGCTTCGGTACTAACGACCTTACACAGATGACATACGGTTTCTCAAGAGATGACGCTGGTAAGTTCCTCAACGCTTACTATGATGCTAAGATCTTCGAGAACGATCCATTCGCTAAGCTTGACCAGACAGGCGTTGGCAAGCTCATGGAAACAGCTATCAAACTCGGTAAGCCTGTTAACAGCAAGCTCCACGTTGGTATCTGCGGTGAGCACGGCGGCGACCCATCTTCTGTTGAGTTCTGCCACAAGATCGGTCTTGACTATGTATCATGTTCACCATTCCGTGTTCCGATCGCTCGTCTTGCTGCTGCTCAGGCTGCTATCGCAAACAAGTAATCCACACAGGATATCTTGATAGGTAACTTAATACAAGTTTAAACCTGATATATAAAAATCAGAGGGTGTTCCAATCGGAGCACCCTCTTTTTGATGTGTTATGTAAAATCAATTTATATATTCTTGCTTTTTGATATTAGAAAGCCTCACAGAACAAATTGCTCAGTGAGGCTTTGTTTGATATGACAAATATGCGATTATACTCAACGATACATAATCAATGATCATTTGTTTTTACACATTTTCCTAATTCCCCAATTGCATAAAGAGGTAAATTGGTAAGCCAATCCTCTTTTCTGTAATCAGCCATTGAAGTGCGCACTGCGCTTTCGGGATTGTATTTTTCACAAAAAGTTTTTAAGCTTTTGGCCTTCAAATTAACCTCCGCCTTAACTTCTATCGGCACAACAGTTTCTCCGGTATCAACTATAAAATCTATTTCACACGATCCACGGTCATTTGTAAAATAACACACAGTAAGATTATCAATAGTTTTTAATTGTTGACATACATATTGTTCTGTCAATGCACCCTTGAATTGTGCAAACATATCATTACCGTTTAACAATACATTTTGCTGTAAGCCTGCCATACATCCAAGCAAACCCACATCTAAAAGAAAAAGTTTAAAAGCCTTTAAATCTTCATATGCCTTAAGCGGTATGCCGGCAGAATTAACTCTGCTAATCTTATGAATAAGACCGCAGTCGCTCAACCACATAATTGCTGTTTCAAAATCTTTTGCTCTGCCACCTTCACGAACAAGACCGTAAATAAATTTTTTATTTTCCTTAGCAAGCTGTGACGGAATACTGTTCCATACCATACGAATCTTCGGAACAATCTCAGCAGGTGCGTGTTTTGAAAAATCCTGTTCATACGCTATCAATATTCTTCGCTGAATCTCACGAACTTCATTAAAATCCTTATCCTCAGCAAAACTTTGCACAGCTTCAGGCATTCCTCCGACAAAATAATATTGTCTTAATGCGTCAATAAAAATGTTTTTAAACGAAGTAATCATTTGATAATCCTGACTGTCAAGGAGTTTTGCATACTGTTCACCAACTGTTGCAATTAGGAACTCTTTATAGGATAACGGATAAAGGCTTAAAAAATCAACTTTTCCAACCGGAAACGATGTTCCGCCGTGAAGTGCAATTCCAAGCAAAGAACCGGCACAAACTATATGATATTGCGGTGCATTTTCGTAAAAATATTTTAACGACGAAAGAGCTTTTGGAACTTCCTGTACTTCATCAAATATCAAAAGAGTGTTATCAGGATTGATTTTTCTGCCTGCATACAGTTCAATTCCCATAATCAAACGCTCTGTATTCAAATCTGTTGCAAACAAATCCGCCATAACCGAATTAGAATCAAAATTTATATACACCGTATTCTCATATGCCTTGTGACCGAATTCTTTCATGAGCCAAGTTTTTCCAACTTGTCTTGCCCCCTCAATAATCAAAGGTTTGCGGCGTTTACTAACTTTCCATTTGTAAAGTTTTTCCATTGCACTTCTGTACATATAAATCACTCCGATAAATTATATATTCTTAGTATACCACCTTGTTACAAAAATTACAACGAAAAAGTGTAGGCACTCAACACTTTTTCATATGAATAAATGTTATAATCACATTTTTTACAACGAATAATAAGATTAATACACAAAAAATGACAGGTTGAAAATCAGCCTGTCATTTTTATTTTATAAACTATAATGAATGGTTTTATGTCAAATCACATTTTAAGCAATACAATAAATCGCATACTCAATCAGTTGTCATAGCTGATTGTCACAATAAGGTGCAACGGAAAATCTGCGCCAACCTGTTTTTCAATAAGTTTTTTCTCTGCATCGGTTTTACTGTCGGAAATATTAATTGTCAGTCGATTTCTCAGCGGAATTTCAGCAAAAGAAACGTTTTCCACGCCGTAGCCTCTGACAATTCTTTTAAAATCATCGGGCGTACATTTTCCGCAAACTTTCTGTTCCGCAATTTTAAGCATTCCCCTGCGTTTTTCAAGAGAATATTCGTCACGAACCTTGCCGACAAATCTCTCCCTTTCGGTAATTCCGAAACTTTCCGCCGTATCAATAAACAATTCCCGTTCCATAGTTTCAAGCGTATCAAATCCCGTGTTCAAGCCCTCTGCATATGCCGAAAGTTCTGCCTTGATATTTGAACCGTCCGTAATCTTATAAAGCCCCGTACCTTCAAGTTTTATTTTCATAGAATCAAAGCTGTTCATCATTTCACCTCAATCGTAACCGTGCCCGGAGTGAAGCACTGCGACTTTGTAGCCGTCAGATCCTGCATGTCCGTGTTCCAGTTGTAGTTGGTCACACACCCCGTATCAATCAGCCTTGCACCAAGCTCTGTAAGGTAAAATGTACCGCCGATAGGAATAGAATTTACATAGTCGGAAAATGCCTTGCCGAGAATCTTTTTGACTTCGTCCGAAGAGTAGCCGTCCTCGGCATAAACCGTAACGCTCATATTGCACGCTGTACGCTGAGCGTTAGCAACGATAACATCAACATTCAGCTCTCTCTGTTTTTCAACAATTGCCTGAACTTTTGCCACAACATTAGTGCTGGCAGCTGCATCTGAACCCGTAACATAAACATTCACCGTGCCTGCACCCCTCACTTTGCCCACAGCACAGGCTTTTGCAACGCCGTCAACCGAGAGTGCAAGCTGTTCATAATATGCAGCATTTGTGCCGTTGGAAGTGTTGACATATGTATCCCTTATGCGTTTGCGAAGTTCATCGTCCGTTTCAGCATCACAACCGCCCGTAAATTTCACACGGTTGGTCACCGTTTCAACTTCTGTCGGCACGCTCACGGGAACAACAGCACAGCCAAGCCCGATATTACCGTTACTTCCTGCCTGTTCCGCCTCAGCGTATATGCTGACAAGTGTGTTGCCTGCACTAATTTCCTCGTCCTCTGTTGTTACGAAACGGACAGGCACAGTATCGGCAGTAGCCACAACGCAGCCCTTAGGAATTACGATATCGTGACTGCATGGCTGAGAAATATTAAAGGTAATTTCGCCTGTTGATTTCATCGCCTTTTTGCGTTCAATCCCCCTCTGCGATGCAAGCTTGTCAAGATATTCACCGCTTGCGCTCACAGCAAACATCTGTCTTTTCCACCATTCAAGGTTGGTCTGCATCTTAAAAATTTCGCCTGCAAGCACCTTGAGTCTGATTGCAATGTCGCTTTTTTCATTAAAGCTGTCGCCCGTTTCCTGCTCATAAACATTCTTCATTCTGCCGTAAATTTCATCATAAGTTTCCATCTATCTGCACCTCCCTTGTAATTTTATCAACCGTAAGGTCAATCGTAATCCTTCTGCCAACCGACTTAACGCTTGCATAGGTATTTTTCATTTCAGCAAGCGATTCATTGGCAAGCAGTTCAATCTGCTTTGCCGAGAGTGTTTCGCCCTGCAAAAGCACCTCCGAGCCGAGGTCTCTGTCATAGACAAATCCGCCCAGTTTTGCCGAAATGCAAATCACAGCCTGTTGAAATTTCGCGTCAGTCCCCTCAAGCAACACCGTACTGCCCGATGAGCCGATAACAATGTCGCCGTTTTTAATCATCGTGTCCCTCATACTACACCGCCTTGCCGTTGATAAGAACCCTGCCGTCATTTTTCAGCACAATACTCGCTCCGCCCTTTGACGAGAGCATAACCTCGCCCTCATCAAGTTCAACATTTTTCGCAAGCACACCAAGGCTCACTTCACCGTTAGCAAGCGGCAAGACAACCGCCGACTCTCCCACGGGAACAACGCTTGCAAAGCCATACGGCACGCAACATTTTATTTCCCTGTGTTCTTCCGAGGAATCCACCGAAACGGTGTTTCCCGAACTTTTCACACCGCCCTTTTCGGCTTTCGGGGCGGCAATCGAATTTTTAGTTATGTAATTCATCAGCCACATCGCCGTTCTCCTTTCCAAGCACAAGCGTAGTGCTTTCACCGCTTTTACCGAGTGAATATTTAACGCTTTTCACAACCAAACCCTCTCTTTTTCCGACAAGACGGTCGTCAATCACAGCCCTTCTGCCGACAATTCCGCACAGACATTCTGCACATTCAATCATAATCTCAAAGCTCTGTCTGTTGCCGTTTTCAATCATCCTGTCGGCTGTTTTGACCGCATTGTTGTCAAGAAAAGCGTTTACATACCTCACCCTTTTAATTCTGTCGGCAACGCATTTGTTGCCTATAACGCTCTTGTAACCGCCGTATTCCTCGGTGCGGAGTTTGACCTGTGAAATCACTTTGCACGGCTTAATGTACTCACGGAGCGATGTATAACCCACTCCGTTTTTGCCGAATACAATCGGCTCTGCGCCGCCGTAAGTTCCGCACATCAAGGCAAATCCTGCACCCGTAATTCTCGGACTTTTGCCGTATCTGCCGCTGCAAAACTTTTCAAGCACCTGCCATTCGGTCATACCCTTTTCAATCTTGATTTTGCCCATAAACGGATGTTCGTCACCGTCATATCCGACAATTCCGAATGGTTTTAAATGCCTTTCAAAAATAAACTTTGCCGCAGGGTTTACATATGTAACAGGCTCTGCCTCATTGTCGAGAAGTTTCCCCGCAAGGCTTCTTGCACTCAGCTTTACAATCGCACCGTCGGTTTTCACAATGCTCACAATCTCGTCAGCCTGTCCCACAAACACAAGTGACTTGCCGTCATAAGCCTCAAGCACATCGGCATTTCTGAATTTTTCGTCATACGGCACAGTCAACACAAGTTCATCGGCAGGCACATCGACATCTGCCGAAATTTCTGCCGTGAGAACATTTTTTATTTCGTACTTTTTGCCGTTTTTATCAGTAAAAAAGTAACTCAGCACAGCTTAACCCTCCTTGTTCCAAGGTCCTCATCGGGGAACTTAACATCTGGATTCAGCCGCACAAGTTCGTCAATTTTCGCCCCTGTTTTGTACGCAACATCCCACAGGGTTTGTCCGTTTTCACAGTCAAAATATGTAACCGACGTTGTCTGCTTTTTCTCCATAACTTCACGGAACACAAAGCTGTATTCAAGCACATTCGGCTTTGGCTCGCCCTTTATTTCAAGCTTTTCAAACACAGCATAAATGCTCGGCAAATTTGGCACGGAAAGCACTTCTTTTCCGCTGTTTCTGAACACCTCAAACAGCTTTTCAAACTGTTCTGTACAGTCCTCGCCGTACAGCTGTCCCGAACCGCTGATTTTCATATTCTTCCGCCCCATATCCTGAACGGAAGCCCCGCCGAACGGACTTTTCAACTCTGCAACGCTCTTGTCGCACTCAAAGCTGATATTCTGCGGATTGTGATGCCACACATATTCGCCGAATTTCATCGGCACAAGTTTCATCGGCTTCTCGCCTCCTCTTCTTCATCAAGCCTGCGGCTGTAACGACGGCTTTCCCTTTCAAGAAATTCACCGAACATCTCGGTGTCTTTACCGCCGTTTTCAGACTCCACAAGCCTGTAAAGTTCGTCTGAATTTTTATCATTCATATAATTTCCCTCTCATCTGCGCTGATTTTCACAGTTGCAAGAATACTTCCACTGCCCTGAGTAACGCTTGAAAATTCAAGCACCCTGCAATCCGTGTAAACGATTTTCTTCTTTGCAAGGTCAAGTTCAAGGCTCTTAAAGCTGTCACGCTCCAAAAACGGAGTTTCATCCGTAATCCTCATCACAAATGTGAGTTCCCATTCATTTGAAACAACCCTTTCAACAGGCTTGTCATTGAGAAATTCCTTAATTTCGGTAAAGGAGTTCTTTCTCGTACAAGTTGCCTTTTCAACACCGCCGAGAATTTCCCCCTCACATTTCAGAACCGCATTCCTGCAATTTTCAAATTCAAAACCGTCCATTTAAACCTCCTCGCAAAGGCAAAATTCCATATTAAAGCTCACAGTTCTGTAAATTGCGTTCATATCGGGATCAAACTCAATTGACGCCGCCTCGCTGTGAGTAATCGTCTTTTCCGCATCGGCAGTTTTAAGTCCCAGAAGAATCTCGCTGACAATCTCCGAAAGTCCGCTTCCGTTCTCGGTTGCAGGAGCATACACTCTGATTTCAACGCCGGCGTTGTAGCTTTCTCCCTTGATTGACGGCGAAAGGTATCCGCCGATATAGCTTTTCTCCGTTGACATATCTCTCACCGACACAACGGCAATCATTCCGTTCACGGGTGACGGTGCTTCATCAGAGCCGTATTCTCTTATAAATCTGACATTTTTCAAAGCCTCATTTACCTTTAACCCTGCAATAATACGGTCAACCTGTTTCTCAATTCGATTCAAAATCATCCCTCGTTTCTTCTCTGTATGCACACAGAACAGCCCTCACATAAATCGGATTGTCCTTCACATAATATCTTTCGCACCTTTTAACAGTATATTTACCGTTTTCACTTTCTATTACGCTTTTTCCCGAATCAAGCAGAACATCGGGCGGTGCAATAAACAAAAACAGCTTTGTTTTTCTCAGTCCCATTCTGTGTCGCACATTGTCAGAGTTCTGATTGTAGTTGTATCTCAAAGGCGAAATAAAAGCCTTTGTCTTAACCGATTTGTCGCCGTTTTTAACGGTGACATCACAGCCGTATCTGTTTAATATTTTCCCAATTGACGGTGAAATATTCATCATATCACCCCAAGCAAAAATTTTTCCCTGCCGATAAGGTCCTGCGACTTGTCGGCATATTCCCTCCACAGCTTTTCGGCACGGCTTTCGCCGTCCGCAGATGATGAGATTTTCAAATCACCTGCGGAAAAAGAAGAAATGCTGTCATCATTGCAAAGGGAATACAACTTAAAAGCGTAAACGGCACACAGGTTTTCAAGCCTTAATTCGTCATCTTCCGAAAGATTCCCTTTCGTCACAATCGAATTAACATACACAACCGCATCGTCAATGATGCTTTTCCATTTGTAAGTTTCTGTGCCGTCAATACCGCAGTACAAGGCAAAACGCTTTGTAATGTTTGCAATGTTCAAGGCAATCCCTCCTTAACAGCTCATCACCTTTGACGCCTCTGTAAAGATTTTTGAAAAACCTGCCGTACAGGTAACTGCGGCTCTCTCAAGCTGACGGTCAATAAGTTTGTCGTAATCTGTAACAACGCCGCCTGCCTGAACCATTTCAAGCGCACAGTTCTTGTCAAGGCCGATAATCTTGCCGCTCTCAAGTTCGGGAGTGTGAAGAAGGCTTGCACCGAGAGGTGTAATCATTCTGCCCGTAGCCTGAAAATCAAGACCTGCGTTTGAATCCTGAAGCTGAGAAAGTGAAAGAATCTTCTGCATTTCGGAAGTTGATGCAAGAATTGTGTTGAGTTCATACGGAGCAAGTTCTGTCCAAAGCTTTAAAAGGTCCTCATATGTAACCTTGCCGCCTGTTGCAACATCAAGTGTGCCGGCGGGATTCTCATTGCCGTCACCGTTCACAAGCACATCAATAGCATCTTTAAGCTGTGCTCTTGCAATATATGCGCCAATCTGATTGAGTGTTACGGTAAAAAGGTCAAGACGCTGAAAGCGAAGTGCCTCGTATGACGCAATAAGCATTCTGCCACGCTTGTGAAGCTTAACAAGATTTTCTCTTGTCTTAACCTCAGTCTGCGGAATCTTAGCACCCTCGCCGACAAGTTTAAGGCTCTTGTCGTCCTCACTCGGAACAGATGCAATACTGCGGTAATCCATACCCTCAATGTCTGTCACGGTTGCCACAAGATTTGGGAGAATATCCGCTCTATCCATGCCCTGCATAACGGCTCTGCTCACATATTCGGGGAAAAGTGCCGCAGAGTTTGAACTCTGGAAAAACTTTTCAACACAGTCGCTGTTTCTGCCCTTCACCTTAATGTCAAAGCGTTTGAGCTGACGGGAAAATGCGTCAAGTCCCTCAAGTGCAGTACCTCTGTAATTTTCTGACGGATCAAGCTTTTCAAGTGCGCCCGAAATACCGCCCTTTGTCTGATACATACCCTTTTCAATTGTAATATTTTCAAAATTTGCCATAATATCTTCCTCCCCTTATCAAAGAATAAATCCTGCCGAAGTGTCTGTTGAGTCAAGCACAAGGTACTCTCTGCCGGCTGTTGTAACCGACACACCGCCGTCTGCTGCCACAGAAAGCTTTTTGTAGCCGACGCCGATTTTCTTGTCGCTCTTAACCTTTACATAGCCCGAAAGCTGAACAACCGCATAACCGCCTCTCACGCTGATGCACACGCCGCAAAAGTTCTCGTTTGCGTCACATTTTGCAACAGTACCGTTGTCTTTCATCTTAACAGGCACGCCTGCCTCTGTAATTGTTTCGTCTGCAATAAATGTTGCGGCATTTTCGCCGAAACCGTTAAAATTCACATTCATAAATAATACCTCCGTTAAATACTGAACTGACCGTTTTCCACGGTGTTATTTCTCTTGTCCTGCTTGCAGTAAAGCTGCGGAACAGGCTCAAAAGCTGCTTTCTTTTTCTTTTCAAATGCTGACTTAAATTCTCTGAGCTGTTCAATTGTCATACTCTTTGCAACGCTCTCCATTGTTTCGCCCGAAATGTCAGGCTGAACAAAAGCGGCAAGTCCCACAACATCACGGGTCAGGCTTTCACGGTACAGCACACCGTCCTTAGCCGACTTTTTAAGCCCGTCAATATATTCGCACAGCTTTCTGCTGTCGCTTTCATCAAGCGCAAAAGCCTTTTTGTTTTCAATGGCTTTAAGAATTTTCTCCATATCATTTTCCTTTCCAAAAATTTTATGACTTTTCGTGATGCCTGCCCTCTTTTGTGACGGCACGGCAACAAAGCTCCATTCGTATGCGTCATACGGGTTCACAAGTTCACCGCAACAAATCTTTGAGCCGTAAACCTCACCCTTTTTGTGAGTACACATCGAGATGTCCTCACCGCACACATTGCACACAACCTTGCCCACGGCACAGCCAACGCTTACTTCCTTAATAATTCCGCTGTCAATCGCAAGAATAATGTCTTTGTTGCTCTCACAAACGGGAAGATATGCCCTTGCCTTGAGTCTGAAATAATCATCACCCAAAGCCGTTTTCTGACCGTCAATTTTCTCAACCTTACAGCTAAAAATTCTTGCCGTCTGATTTTTGGCACTCGGATTGTGGTCAATAATTCCCGTCTTGCCGACAAAGAGCTTTTCAAGTTCATAAAGCGACTCTGTTGTAAAGCGTTCGCCGTCACGGTCAACATCATTGTCACACAACACAACCGAAAACGCATACACCTCATTTTTCGCAAGATTTCGCCTTGTGTAGCGGTTAATCATTTCGAGTTCATCATCGCCGACAGTCTGATTTTCGCCGTCAACAACACCCGAAACACCGCTTTTAATAAGTTTGTTATCCTTCATCCTGCACCTCCGCTCCAATCTGTCTTTCAATGTTCATCGCATTTGCATTGTTAAGTCTTGCCTGAGAAAGCTCAACCGCATCCTGAAGATTAATCTTGTCCCACTCAATCTTAAAGCTGTCGTTGTAACCGCACATTTTAAGATGAGCCGACACAATTTTTGTAATCACGGGTTCAAGCACGGTGCGGTAGTAGGCAAGCTCACTTGTGAGAATATCCGCCTGCTGTTCACTCATTCTCTCCGTACTCGACCACGAAATGCCGAGCAGAAACGGCGGAATACCAAGCTTTGCAATAATCTGCTCAAGAATGTGCCTTACAGGAATGTCGCAGTCGGGCATATCGCTTTCAGCACCGATAACCTTAATGCTGACATCACCGACAGACACAAAGTCACACACGCTGTCGCTTCTCATCGCCTTTTTCCACTCATCGGCAACCGCCTGAGCGCTCTCTCTGCTCACAGCCGAACCGTTTGAATCGGGATTGAGAGTAACCGCAAAACGAATATCGCCAACCCTCTCCCAGTTTGTTTTTACCGACTCAAAAATTCTCAAAAGAATTGAGCTGACAAACGGCAAACCGCTGAGTATAGAAGTACCGCACACAGTACCCGGCTTAGGATTAAGCAAAGTTGCAAGAATCCTTTCGGGATGCTTCGGTTCTTCGGCTGTACCGTTGCCGAGTGTGTAAACCGCAAGTTTCAGCGGAGAAGAGTCCGCCCTGATTTCAACATCATCAAGGCTTGCGTTGTACAATGCACAAATTCCGCCGCCGTCACGCTCGGGAACAATCTCGCCGACCGCCTGTCCGTAGGTCAGAAGTGAATCGAGATAGCAAAGCACAAAGCTTTCAAGCCCCGTCATCTCACCGTTTGTGCGAACATTTTTAACAAAGTCGTCGGCAATCTTCTGACTTTCAACCGATGAGGTCACAATCTTGAATCCGCCGATAAGTCTGATAATCTTGCAGAGCGCCGCATCAATAATCGGCACAGACTCACGCAAAGTTGTGTACAACTGCCTCTCCGTTCTCGTCTGAACGGCAAATCGTGAGAAAAGCGGCGAATTATTTCTCGTTTCTCTCGGAACGGTCTGCACCGTCTTTATGCTCTCGGTCTTTTTATTTTTTCTGCCAAACCTCAAGCTGTTTCCTCCTGTCTTTTGGTTGCAACGGCAAAGAATCCGTCACAACCGTAAATTTTCGTGGCGACAAAATATCTTATGTCGTCCATTGCATGGTCGTTTTCCTTAACGGGAGCGTCACTGCGCCCCGAACCGTCCCAACGATAAAGTGAAAATTCCCTTCTTGTGGCTCTGCAATTTTTGCAGATTCTGATTTTTCTGTCCTTCAAAGCCTGCGAAGTCTGTCTTATGCCGTTGATAACATTGTTTTCAGCCGACACAACCGTGTATTTTCCGTGTCGCCTTATAACCTCAATAAAACTTGCGGCAGACGGATCGACAATCACACATTCGATTTTCCGCCCATCAATCAGCTTTTCAAGCCCGTCATAATGCTCCTCATCGGTCTTTTGAAAGCCCTGAGTGCGTGAGTTGAAGTAGTATTCGTCAACCCTGTACCACACACCGTTTTTTCTGCCCCACAAACCGAATGAGGCGGGATTCACCGTGCCGTAATCGCACGATACCGCCCAACTTTCAATGTCTGACGGAATGTCGCAGTACATCTTTTCATCGTCCATAAACGGATAAACCGCACCGAAAACGGCTACCCATCTGCCTTTTACGAACCGCTCGTAAAACACACCCGAATACAAACTTTCGTACCGCTTGATAACTTCAGGTTTCAAAGATGGGTTGTGCTGCATTGTAAAGTGCAGATACAACGCATTTTTGTCACCGCACTTTTTAATCCATTCACGGTAGAACCAATGCTCCGGAAATTCGGGATTGCAGTTAAACCAAAATCTCGAACCCGACACAGAACATCTCGCCAATGCCTGCTCAACGAACGACCTCGGCATCAACGCAACCTCGTCAAAAAGCACACCCGAAAGTGTCATACCCTGAATGAGCGATGCAGAGGACTCGTCTTTGCTTCCGAAAAGATAAAACCTGTTTATCACTCCGTTAATGCTCACGGTCAAAATATTCTGTGACAGCTTTTCTTCACACTTAAAACCGAGTGATTTCAAAATCGGAATCACGGGAGTAATCATATTTCGCCTTAAAGAACGGATTGTCTTTCCGCAAAGTGCAAAATCCGAATTTGCAAAATCGTAAAAGCTCCACAAAATGAACGATAGCGACATACAAAAAGTCTTACCGCTGCGCACAGCACCGTCACAGATGATTGCGTCCCTGTCACGAAAAACCGACTCTCTGCTCCACCACGAAAGCACGGTGAGCTGTTTTTTAGAAAAAGTTTTAATTTCCATTTTCCTTGTCATTCACCGCCCTTGCGCTGTTTGAAATAGCGTCAAAAAGTTGTTTAGCGCCTGTTTCATGCTCACCGCCGGCACCGAGTTTTTCAAGCGCCTTGAGCCTGTCAAAAAACTTGATTTCCATTGAACCGTCCTTCGGTCGTTTAATCTCCGACACAAGGAACAAGTCCATGCCCTCAAGGTCCTCTTTGCTCGGATCACTTTTGTAAAGCAAAGAAATCGCATCGCAAATGCTCCCAAAAGCCAACCGCTGATACCCTGCCGCCGCCATATTGGCAAGGGATTTTTCCCTCTGCCGTGACAGCCGTTCAAGCTCGGCTGAAATTTCGGGACGGCAAATAAGCTCTTCGCCCTTCTGCTCACAATCCCCCGTGTAACCTGCCTTTTCTGCGGCAAGCTCGGGATTTCCCGAACCGAGAAACAAACTGCAAAACTTCTTTTCCCGACCTGTCAATTTTCTGATA
>CACXEX010000049.1 GCA_902766775.1 uncultured Ruminococcus sp.
ACTGCCTTCACGAACGGGGAACGGCGGCTCGCCGTTAGGCAACTGTGTAAATTTTTACCTCGGGGTCTGCATCCCACAACGGCTTTAAGCCTGTGAAAACATCATTCTGGAAAAGCTCGCTTGAAAGATATGCCTGTGCGTGTTCGGCACTGTCAAAACCGTGGAGAACCTGTACATCTTCGTCACGAATGAGCAAATCCTTTGTCAATGCACCCTCGATTGTGTCGAGAAACGGCTTACGGTAGTCTGTGTAAACCTTTGCAGCGGCAGGGCGGTTTTCGTTGCTGATTTTCATTGTAATCTGTAAATATGCGCTTACTTTCATTTGTAAGACCTCCGTTTAATTTTTTGCCTTTCGGCTTAACTTGATTGTATGCCTGTCGCTCGCAAAATGTAAGATATCAGCCAAATTATTAGTTACTAATAAATTTAATAGTGACTTGCTATTGCAGAGTGTATCCCGTATAATTTAGTGCAGATGACCGCTTTACTTTAAGCGGTAGGAAAGATTACTTGTGTTTGAAGTGAGGCGATGACTTTGACCTTGCCGATTTTTATGACGATGTTCGGGTATATGCTTGTCAGCTCGTTTACTCCCGGACCGGGAAATATTCTGGCACTTAACACTACGCTAAAAGGCGGACTTAAAAACAGCAGATTTCTGCTTGTGGGAATCGGGGCAGGCTATTTTGTGGTGCAGTATATATGCACGGGTGCGGTTTTGTTGCTTGATGCCGTCCTTGAGGGGGCAATGGTGTATGTAAAATATATCGGTGCGGCTTACCTTGTGTGGCTTGCGGTTCATATATTTTTAAGCAAAATGGATTCTCAGTCGCAGGGCGGAAAGTCGGGATTTGTTTCGGGATTTTTGATGCAGCTTGTGAATGTGAAAATTTACTTTTACTGCACCACCTTGCTGTCGGTGTATATAGTTCCGAATTTCAACAGTTGGATTTTTGTTTTGTTAATGGGCTTGTTCGTGATTTTTGTTGGCTGTACGGCAACGCTTTCGTGGGCAGTTGCAGGGGCAAAATTGCAGAAATTTTATTTTGAACATTTTAAATTGTGTAACACGGTTATGGCATTGTTCCTTTTGTGGTGTGCCGTGAGTATGATATGGAGTTGATTTTATGTATCAGCATAAACTTGAAAAGGATATTCGCTGTCCGCTTGAGTACGGATTGCAGGTGTTCGGCGGAAAGTGGAAGTCACGCATAATCTGTGTGCTTGCCGCAAAGGAAACCTTGCGTTACAGTGTTCTGAGAAAGGAAATGACCAATATTACCGATGCAGTCCTTGCGTCAACGCTTAAGGAACTGATTGCCGACAATATTGTTGAGCGACATTCTTATGATGAAATTCCGCCTCGTGTGGAATATAGCCTTACCGAAAAGGGCAAGTCAGTTGTGCCGATTTTGCAAAGTATCTGCAAATGGTCGGGCGCATACCATAAAGAGGATAACGAAAATGCACTTTTGCAATGTCAGAAGTGCGACTACAACAGGTGAGATTATGTGCGAGATAAAATATACGGAAGAAAAAATTTTTACAAAAGAGCAGGTTGAAAGGCTGTTTTTGTCGGTTAACTGGGTGTCGGGAAAATATCCCGATAAGCTTTTCAGAGCGCTTAACAATTCGTCAACAGTAATCACGGCATGGAGCGGTGATGAGCTTGTCGGTCTTGTGCGTTTGCTTGATGACGGCGAGATGCTTGCGTATTTGCACTATCTGCTTGTCCGCCCCGATTTTCAGGGCAAAGGCATTGCCGGAAAGCTTGTGGAACTTGTCAAAGAAAAGTACAAAGATTTTATGTACATTGAACTTATGCCCGAAGATGTGAAAAATGTGCCGTTCTATGAGAAATTCGGTTTCAAAATTTTTGAAGGCGGCACACCGATGATACGATGCAAGCAGTAAATGTTACAAGATGGTTGTTGAATAGTTAATCGTACAAAGTATTTTATAGATAAAATTTTATGAATGCCGCAAATCAGTAGGGGCGGATATTATCCGCCCGCACGGCGGCTCGCCGTCAATTTAACAGCACATCCGCAATTGCGTTGCCTAAAAGACTGCCCGAATAGGTTGCCTCGTCAATGGAGTTTGACTCTGTGCCTACTTCTATTAACAGCGAACCGTTGCAGACATATTCATTGTACGCAAAGTAGTCGAAATTCAGCGGTCTGGTCATATCGGGGTAGAGGGTTTCGGCTTTGTCTTGAATTTTCAGGGCAAAGTTCAGGTTTTCTTCCCAGCAGTCAAAACCTCGTTCGCCGTCTGTGTCACAACCCGCAAGAATCATAATCTGCGCACCTTTTTTGCCGTTGTATGTAAACACGGGCTTAACCTTGTTTTCGTCCGTTCCGATTGCGTCACGGTGCAGGTCGATTACAACCTTGATG
>CACXEX010000050.1 GCA_902766775.1 uncultured Ruminococcus sp.
CCGCCTGAGCCAAAGCCCTTTACAATTGTCTGAGTGCCTTCGCCCTCAATCTCAACAGTAACATATGCGTCCTTGCCGAACACAAGAGTTGAATACACATCAATCTTGCTTGCGCCGGCGCCCTTGAACACTTTCGCAAAGTTTGACTGTACAAACTTGACATTACCGATTGTACCGATTTCACCTTTGAAGATTTTATCAGCGTGAGCATACTTAACTACGCTGATGAAATCCTTGTTACTGATGATGTCGTACTTAACATTCGGGTGTACAACAGCAACATAGTTTTCACCGATAGGCTCAGCGTTCTGACATTCGAGATAGTTCAGCGCTCTGAAAATGGTGTCAATAGTGAGCTTACTGTTCGCCGTAATTGCCGCACGACTCGCAACCTCTGTAACCGTACCGTCAGTGCCTACTGCCGGCGCATAGATAACGCTTGTACCGGCATTAAGAGCCTCACGGTCAATCTCTTCAATTGAGCGTCCTGCCTGTGAAGCAAGCTCCTCACTGTCCTTGGTCATCACATTATCACGGCTGCAAAAACTTGCCCAGTCGGTAATCGGTGTATAAGCACCATACTGGTTCACCGCAATCTCAACATAGTAGAAGCTCATCTTATTGCCGACAGGAGTAATGCCTTCCTGCAACGGTGTTGTAACAGTCGGATACGGAGAAATACCTCTCTTGTTGTAGATGTTGCCCGACTGCTTCGGAATTGTGTCATGCTCACCGAACTGACCGTGAACGCATTTCGCTGTCAAATTTTTGAGGAATACTTTGTGATAGAATGTAGCCTTTTCGGGAGTCCAATCATTGCCCGAGGTTGATGTTGTGTTGCCGTAAGCATTGTAAACATAGCCATTTGACTTGTTTACACCGCCTGCGTCAACCGTATTGTCGTGGATATTGATAATAAGCTTAATAATCTTGCTCTTCATATGTACCTTCCTTTCGGCAAGGCATTAGAGGTGTGCCTCGCCTCGTCTTACTTTCTCATAAAAGGCATCAAATTCAGCGTCAGACATATCAGCCACGCTTTTTCTCTGCGTGGTTGCACCGATTTTCTTGACCGCATTTTCAGTCGGCCGTCTTGCTCCACTCTGAATTGACTGTGCCGCCGCGCTGATTGCGGCAGAGCTTGAACGCTTGACAAGCTCTTTCTGAAGTTCATCAAAGTGAGCCATTTTATATGCGGCTGTCAAATCGTAAATTTCATCATTGCGGCCTGTCTTTTCGTTCTGTTCATTCCTCTGTTGAGCAATAAAATCAAGAGCAGTACGAAATGCGGGATTCTGAAATTCCTCTTCAAGGTTGAAGTTTGGAAATTCTTTCATTGTTTCCGCTGCAATTGACCTTAAATGCGTGTCAAGCTCTCTTGCGGCTTTTTCTCTTCGGAGAGTTTCAAGCTCTTCTTCCTGTGCATTTGTTTTCTGCTGATTGAAAAAGTCGTTGCGTGCCTCTTCTGTTGTCACTCCGGCGGCAAGAGCCTTTTCAGCAAACAAGTCCTTATCCTCTGTTACGGCTTTGAGGAGGCCGTCAAGGTCATCGGGCTGTACATTGTACTTGTTTGCAATCAGGGCAAAAATCTGATTGCCGGTATTTTCTTTTTTCTGCATATCGGAAATCTGCTTGTCTTTGGTTGACAGTCTGTCCTTCACCAAAGACTGCACCCTGTTCTGATACACATTCTTGTACTTGCCCTTAATCAGCTTTTCAAACTCTTCTTCTGAGTTTTCTTCGCCGTCTGTGTCTGTGCTGTTGTTTTCGCCTTCTGTGTTGTTCTGATTCTGATTGCCGTTGCCGAAAGCCTTGTTATAATCGTCGATAAGGTCGTCACCTATGCCGATTCTCTCAGCTCTCTCTCTCGTTTCACGGCTTATGTTGTTGTTTTCGGTGCTTGTGGCAACACCGTTCTCACCGTTTCCGTCTCCGCCGTCAGCTGCGCCTGCTGATTCGCCGTCATGCAGATTTACGATAAGATTTAAAAATTTGTCGTTCATAAGAACCTCCGTCTCTCGTCTTTCCGAGGTGTCTATCTCTCGTCTTTCCGAGGTGTCAGGTCTTTATGCAGTTCCACTACTGCGACCTTATATTTTAATTATATCAATAGTAATTTTTCAAAAAAAGTTAAAACTCTTGTTGATTTTAAACTTTATTTCGGTTTGCCGTCATCATAGTTAAGCTCTATTTCATCGGGATAATTTTTTGCGTAGAGTTCAAATCCCGTCCATAGTGCTTTTATGCCGTGACGGATTTCATCTGCATCGTAAATAAAAAATTCCGACTCCGTGTGACCGTTTTCATAGGTTTCTTTGAGTATGTCAATATCACATTCGTCCTGCATTTCACGCACATACTGCAAAAATGTAGAACATAACGCACTCACGGCCACACACACATCATGTGAGCCGTGTCCCTTACTCTCAAAATAAATACATCCTTCGATGTCAGTCAATGTTACTTCAATCACATTGTTGCCTCGCTTTCTGTCTGTGTCGGTGTCTGCTGTGCGTTTTCACTCGGCATAGCATTCTGCACATCTGCCGCTGTTCTGCTTGCATTCATTGCCTCAAGCATTTGCACTTTATTTGAGAGCTCCTGTACCGCCTGTGACAAAGTCTGATTCTGTTTGATTTTTTCAATCAGTTTTTCTTTGCCCTCAAATGTCATTCCGTCAAGCATTACAAGCGTAGCATCTGCCGCCTGTGGATTGAACGCTCCCATTTGAAACAGATTCATCATCATTTCGTTCTGTGCCGCCGTAGCGAAGGGACTTGCCTTTTGAGCCTTTACATCAATATCAAAAATCGGTAAACGCTCAAGTATGTTGCCGTCCTCATCGGTATAGTTTACTGTCTGACCGTCTGTGTCAGTATAGGTCAACGGCTGTTTTCTGAGGTCTGTATTATCAAACTCCTCATAGGTTGTCTGATTGTTTTCCCCTGTGATTCTAAAAATTCTTGGAAGATTATAAAACTGCCTCATCAGTTCAATTTCAAGTTGTGCAAGCTCCGTCATTGCTTCCTGTGCCAGCTTGTTTGAGTCTCTGCTTACCTTTCCGCCCGCTTCCTGCAATGCCGCAATTGCCGAACCGCTTGTAACACCTGCCGCACTCGCTCCGTTGCTTGCGTCGTTTGTGGCAGAGGTTTCTTTGATTTCATTCGAGAGCCTGTCGTACAAGCTCCACGCACCCGAGGCAAGCTCTTTTGACTCGACCGGTGCAATATTGCCCTGCAACTGTCCGTTGACCTCAATTACCGTTTTGTCAAGGTCGGTCATATCGTCATTGTTCACTCCGACACCTGTATTTGCGTAAACTCTCGGCTGTGAGTTGACTTTGATGTTCACAAGCATATCGTGTTTAAGTTCGTCAAGCTGATTCTGCGGTGCTCTGACTACATCCATAAAGCCGAAACCTACGGGAGTATCACGCAGTCTGAACATCGGTTCAAGTACAAATGGATATTTTCCGTGGTCGTAAATTGGCTTACCCTCGTTTTCAGATGAGTAGAGAATATGGTCACCGACGAATTTACAGAGGTGCAGTTCGCCGTTTTTCTTGTAGTACCAATCAAGCAAGATTACTTTATCATTCGACTTATTGCTGTTGTCATATGTTTCATGCTCAACCAGTCCGAGAGAGGCAGTCGAAACGCTTTCAAGCTCGGGATATACCTTTCTGATTCCTTCCTCGTCATAATATCGGGCAAAGAATACATTCGCACTGTCCTGTATATTTTCAATATGAGGCTCCCAAAAGAGATTCAAAATGTCAACACGGCTGATAGCAATGTCACCCAGTCCGTTTTCTGCTGTTTTATCCCACAATACGGCATAACAACCGCAACCGCCGACAAACTTGTCAAGCTGTTCATCGGAGTATGTTCTTATAAATCCGTTGCGTTTGTGTATGCACGGTATTACGCTGTTGAGTGTTTTGGCCGCCTTTTCATCGTCCTGTGCTCGAGGCAGACAAATGATTTCGGGGTAGTTATCCATTGCGTCAGCGTGCTTGTTCATTATGACATTGAGTGCCTGTGCGCCTTTGCGGTGCGGTACAAGCACCTTTCGAGGCCTGCCGTTATCGTCAGTTTTAATCTGTGGAACAGTAGCTTCAGTATAAAGCAGATTATATTCTCTGAAAGCCTGCTTAAACCTTTCATCATACGGCTTTTTACTGTTCTGATATTTGCGGAAGGTCTGCATAGCCTCGTGTATTTCGTCAAGTCCAATCGGCTTTCCGCTGCTCTCGTTCTCTTTTTCTGCCTGTTCGGCTGATTTCGGTTCTTCATTAATCTTATCGCCTTTACCGTAAACATTGCTCAGCTTTGATTTTTCCGAGGTCAGAGCTGGATATGTGCTTTTAACCGGCAAAATCATGCCATTCTCATCTCGTTTAACTTTGCTCATTTTTGCAATCTCCTATCTGTAATATCGTGTCTGACTTATATTCAATGGGTCAAATGCCCTTGCATTTCTCAGCACAACTTCTTTTGGTGTAATAATCGAGGTCATAAAGCCGTATCGCTGTTCGTCATAAATATGATCTTCGCCCTCGGTGTCAATGTCTTCGGTGTCTATCTGCGAGTAAACAAGGTTCGGAATTGTTCTGATGAAGTTAGTACATGTGTTGAAACACTGAAACATCGGATAGCCTTCTTCATCGAACGCAAGCCGTGAATGAAACTGCATTTTACCGGCAAGTCTTGCGTTGTCGCCCTTGTTCCAAAAAACACCCAACTGTGCATGCGTTGCGGCCTGACTTTTTCCGCTGCCCTGCTCTGCAAAGATAGCCGGATCCGCCACACCGTATATCTGTCTGCCCTTAATCTGAGGGTCATTGTTTTCAATTGCAAGGATTACCTGCGCCACTTTTTCGATTGGCCAGCGCACACCTGTATTCGGCTGATTCTTCTTACAGCCGTACAGCTCCCTTATGCGGTAAAATCTGCCGTCTTGGTCAACGGCAGTCCACCCAACTGAAAACGGCCTTGTATAGCCCCAGTCGTATGAGCGGATAATTCGCCAACTTTGCGGAATTTTGAATGGTTCTATAACATGCGTCCACCGTCTGTCCTTGTAATGCTCTCTATTATCTATCCATTCAGTAAAAACCTGTCCCTCAAAACTATCCCACGAGCCGTAAAGCAAGGCATTACGCTCCGCCTCGGGCAATTGTGCCAGTCGCTTGACATAATCGGGGTCATTATTCATCAAAGCATTGTTGTCAAACACGCTCGCAGTAATAAAGACTTTACTGCTCCAATAGTTTTTTGTCGTGCCGTCAGGCATAATTACTTTGTCACTAAGCCATATAGTTTCGCCCGGAGTTCCGGCAGTCACAAAATACTGTTTCACCCAGCCGTGGCCAACACCGCCGGGGTTGGCGGTTGAGCGCATATACACCTTCGTCGCCTTGCAGTTGCCACGATTTCGGGACTTCAAGTAGCTGTACTCGTCAAAAGTAAACTGCGTTAATTCGTCAAATCCGATAAAATCGTACTGCTGGCCTTGATATTTATATTTTTCATTCGTACGAAATAAAGAGCCGAGCTTAATTTGTGCTCCGCTTGAAAAGGTCCACACTCTTGTTGTTGCATTGTACCTTGCCCCTCTGTCAATCGACGGATAAATTGCCCTTGTTTGGTCAATAATTCGCGCAAGGTCAGGCACAGCCCTACGCAGTATCAATCCTCTGTATTCGGGTATATTCACCTGCCTTGCCGCCTCGACTACAAGATAATCGGTCTTACCTCCGCCGGCAGCACCGCCGTATAGCATTTCATCTTCGCCACGACTTAACGCAATTCTCTGTTTCGGCTGAGGAGTCCATATGACTTTCTTACTCAACGCTTTCACCGTCCTGCTCGTCATCTTCGGGAGGCTGCATTACTTCCTGCATCGGGATTTCGATAATGCCGAGAGCGTTCTCTTCGTCCTGTTCTGTCGTATAATCTGCGAGTATGTCACGGACATTGAGCAGACTCTTTGAGATTTCCGCTGCTCGCTTTGTGTTTACAAGCGTCTTGCGTTTAGCATAATCGTATCTGTATTCCTCTTCCGCTGTGGCGGTTTTCTCATCTTCGCTTTTTTCGGCTTTAACCGTTACTTTCTTCTTGATAAGCTCCTCGTCCTTGTCAAGCTCGTTAACGGCTCTGTTCAGCTTTGTTATGAGCTTAGAGGCAACAGACACAACCCTGTCAATCTCTCTGACGGTTTTCTTTACCTTTTCCGTGTTGATTTTCTTGGCTATCTGATTTGCGGTTTTCCTCTGATTCTGTTTTCTCAGCTCCTGCCAGCGTTCTTTTCCCGACCTTTTTCGTATGGCATACACGCTCACTCCGTGCTTTTCGGCAAGTTTTGAAGCAGACATTGTGCCGCTGATATATTCAGCTTTAATTTCCACCCAGTCAATCTCTTTTTGCTCATTTAATTCTGTCTGCTGTCCTTTCAAATCTTTTTTTTGACTCATAAACTCACCGCCTTTTTGTACATGTTTCGTGTCTTAATTTTAGCTTTTTTCTTTCACGCAAAAAAGTTAAAACTTTAATACCAAATTTGTACACTTTTTACCAAGGCTAATATTTGTATACAAAAACACGGCTTCACCATAAGGCAAAACCGTGACAGAAGTAAAATTTTTGAATTGATTTAAAATTTTTGCATATTATGTTTTTAAAAGATTGATATTTTACAAGTCTTTGCTGATTGTCTGTGCCAGCGGACAGCCCCTCCAGCAGTAACTACCGCAAAAATCGTTGAAGTGATTTTCCTTGTCTTGCGGCGAATCAAAAAACAGCGTTGTGCTCTTGCTTTTGAAAACCGCCCCGAAACAGCAGATCTTACTTTGGCTGTCGTAAGAATAGAACGGACATTTGGCTTTGTTTTCTTTCAATTTCATCTCTCCTTTGATTTTTTATCTATTCCGCTGCATACTTCATTTTTGTGCAACCCCAAAAGACCGTACATCGCACGGCCTGAATTTACTATTATTTACCATTTTCGCCTCTGCGTAATCGGCAGAAAACAAAAATACCACTTTGCACCGCCGATATCCGAGTAGTTCATTGAGTAATCGTCCTCAATGAGATAATGACCTTCGGGCGCTTCAATCATTTCGCCACGCTCGAGCGCTCTGATTTCTTTTCTTTTTGCCTTTCTTGTGACCGATTCGGGCTTTGTAAGATTTCGACTGGTCATCATTCGCTTTTGTGCGGCATCAACATCTTCTTTACTTGTCAAGTCTTTTGTTATGTACTCAGCTAACTTTTTAAAATTCTCGTTCTTATATAGCGGAGTAAAGTTCTGACCGTTTTCATAGGGCCATTGTTCAGACAGCAGTTCCCTGTCCTCTTTGCTGACGATAATGTGTATGTGCCAGTTCTTGCTCGACTTGCCACATTCAATAAACGCTATGTACTTTAATCTGCCCTTGCCCTGCTTCTTCAGGCGGTAATTGATTCGGTAAAGCCACTTGCCTACCTCTTTGCGAAACTCTTCTTCTGTTTCATATGTTCCGTAGGGTGCCGAAAATCTACAAAAGAAATCACCGCTTCCAAAGTTTGCGTTGATGAGCCTCTGCATATGCTTTACAGCACGGAGCTTGTTTGCCTTTCTCATCTTTGCAGGACTTAAAGAATTATTTGATTTTCTTCCGCCGTAGTTTTTGCCTATTTTTCTGATTGACTGGTAATACTCAACCTCAATCATATCTCCGCTTTTGATTGTTCTCTTATATGTGTACATAGCATAACCTTTTATTATAGTATATTTTTCCTGTTTTCCCTGCTTAAATAATCATTTGAGCAGGATATTAAAGGAGCATTTCAGCTCCTTTAATTATGACTGATTATTATTCTGTTTTAGAATATTAATGCTGATAGATATAACTAAGCAGTAGCCCAATCTGACCATTTGAGCTACTGCTTTTGCAAACCTTGCCACTGCAATTGTGTGTTCTTATTTAATTGCAATATGTCGAGCCGTTGCCTCGGCTCTTCTTGTAACAGCTAAAATCAAAAAAAGAAGTCATTGCTTTTTGATTTTAGTTTTTTGAATATGGAAATTGTTTGATTTCTTGATTTAAAAATTGGATTTCGCATGTAGCAAGGGTGTTGCCTTGATTATTCTTCTGCCGGATCTGACTCTCTTACCGTGTCAGCCGTCTCATCGGGCTGAGATTCAGCCTTCTTAACAGGCTCATACACCGAGAGCTTACCTGCCATAAGAGCGTTGACCTCAGCCAGCTTTGTGATATTTTCATTCAGCACTCGGTTGTACTTCATTTCTTCCTCTCTTGTGCACAAAAGATTCCCCATGTTGTCCTCAAGCATCTGATTTTCAGCTCTTAATCTTCTGTTTTCTGCTCTGAGCTTTTTACATCCTTTTTCAGCCTTGAGTAATTTAAGGTTGAGATAATCAATCTGCATAAGCACTGTTGCAAAACACTCATGTGAACGCTCGTGTGCGGATTCTTTTAAGTTTTCAATCTGAGCGTTTAAAAATTCTTTATCTTCTCTTCTCATATGTAGTTACCTTTCTGTAGGGGCGGTCATCGGCCGCCCGCCTTGAAGAATTTTTCTGTTATGCGAAAATTTGTTGTGTCAATTAAGTGTCCTTATTTATAAAACACAAACAAGGATAATCCCTGCTTCTGCTTGCGCAAAACTTGTACCCTCGGCATTCCTTACAAGAGCGGCAGGTCAATGTCTCTTTCGTTTCGGTACTTACTTTTGATTTTCCCCATGCCGACGAGTGCTGTATATTCGCCGTAACTGTACGATGTTCCGTGTTCTTCATTATATTTCATTAGCTCCTCGCAAATAAGGTCAATGTTATCCTTCTTCCTCTTTTTTACTATTATTTTCATCTCCTAAAAGTTCAGGATTATCGTAGATATTGCCGATTACTTCAATTTGTTTCAAATCTTGATAATATCCAAACGATAAGGTTTCAAGTGTTGAATACACAAGACCAAAATACGCTGTTCCGTTTCTTTGTTCAAACACTACATTATGAACAGTATCACCATATTTTACAATATCCCCCTCAAAAATCTTCGTGCCGTTCTTGTCGGTCAAGCCCGTGTACTGCCCAACTGTTTCGGGATCTACTGCACCATAGCTGCCTAAAACGGTTGCATCGGGTGTTATGCAGCAACCTTGTTTAGTCACAAGCAAATTGCCCTCTGACCACTTACCGTTAGCTATCATCTTGCCCCTGAATAAATATTCTCTCATGACTATTCTCCTCGTTTAAATATTAAAATCATCTCAGACATCTGCACCTGTCTGAGATATGTAAAATGGTAATATTCAGAAAAGAAGGTATAAAAAATGAGATATATAATCTCACAAGTGCAGTTGTGTGATTAACATATTTAGTTTATTTTACTTCACCGGATGTAAAAATCGGATGTGTGCCGTCACGGAGTTGTATCTCCTCGTCACTCATCACATAGCCGAGCTTGAAGAGTAGATTATAAAATCTGTTAAGTTCGGGATTGATTTCTCGGGTAATTGTCTTATCTGCATAGTCAACTAAAATGTAACTGCTGTTGTCTCGCCAGTTCTTAAAAAAGGCATATGCCGCTGCCATTAACATTTTTCCGGTGTCTTTCATGCAATCATCAAGATTTATGCATTCGTAGTTTTCGTGTTTGAGACCACTTAGAGAGTAAAAACTTCTGTTATCGTATTCTCTGCACTCCGACATCGAATACAATATGTAATTGATTAATTCCTGTTTTTTGAAGTCATCGTTAAAGTTGCCCTCTCGCATAAATTCTTCTCTGAGAGCCTCACAGCGTTCGTCTATTTCTTCCGCCTGTTCTGCAAGCTCGTTCCATCTCTGCTCTTCAAGCTTTCGCTTTTCCTCTTCGGCATCGTTCTTTTCCTGCTTTTCTAATGCTTCTGCGTAAATGTAGATGTTTGAGCCGTAGTAAGCAAAATAAAAATATCTTTTCCTGCCGTCCGCAAAGTCTTTACCGATCAAATCTTTGAGCGCGAATATTCCTGTGTTTTCGTAATTGTCTGGAATTTCGTTATATTTCTGCACTTTAGTCATCCCATGTCCAAGGCAGAGCTTTTCAATTTTTTCTTTTTCTGCATCTGTTTCCTGCTTCTTAACAGCAGAATACAAAAGATTGTCGAAATTATTCGTTCCGATTGATTTAAGCAATTCATTCCTTACATCAATATCCTTAATCTGATTCAGCCTGTCATAATCCTGCAATGTAGGCTGTCGGATTTGGCTCTCTTTGAAAGCTTCTTCGTCAAGCTCACAGAGCTTTACTCTCCGTCTGATTTTGCTTTCTGAAAATCCTGTTTTTTCGGCAACCTCTGCAACCGTATCACCGAGGTCAAGTAACAGCTGACAGCCCTTTGCTTCTTCATAAACTGTCAAATCTGAGCGCTGCATATTCTCGGTTAACATTGTAGATAACTGCTCCTTTTCAGTCATCTCAACAACAGCGCACGGCAGTTCAGTTAATCCTGCCTGCTTTGCCGCTGCTAATCTTCTGTGTCCGATAATTACGGTGAACTCCGTCCAATCGTCATTCATCGGCACCACCGTGAGGTTTTGGAGAATACCACTTGCCTTAATGCTTTCGGCAAGCTCATCAATATCCCCGAGAACCTTACGAGGGTTGTCGGGGTGTGGATGCAGTTTTTCAATTGCAATCGTAGTCAATGTCGGTTTTCTCTCCATTAC
>CACXEX010000051.1 GCA_902766775.1 uncultured Ruminococcus sp.
CATACGGTATTGGGAAGAAAACTATGCACACAACAGCTGTTATGTAAACTATGAAGATACAAACCAAAGCTGTCTTTTTTACACCTTTTTTCAATAAAATGCAGATTACAATTGCAAAAATTATTGCTATAATTCCAAACATTATAGCAAACTCTTTGTCCAGCACTGATATCTCTCCTTTTCTGTTTATATCAGTGTGATTATTATATCGTATTTTAAGAATATTGTCAATTTGTCTCGATTAATTTAGCACAGCACAAAAACAAAACACTCACGCATTGCATTATTGACAATATGGTGCTTAAACACTATAATTTATTGTGTAGGAGAAGTGAACCGATAGGAGCAAAAGTGCGGTTTTCGGGAGTGAAATTTCCTTCCAAATAAAAAGCAATCGAACGATCGCCTTTTATTTTTTAGGCATTAGAGCCAACCGAAGATCCATCTGAAGATAGTATCAAACACTTTTTGCTCCCCCTTTATTCTGTTGTCTGAACCCACAATAACAGATGAAAAGGGCTAAATAAATATGGTTTGGAGCAAGACATTCAGTTTCGGGAGTAAGAGGGTGAAGATGTGTTTGCGGCTTTGTGTGACGATGATAAATATATAAACGAAGAAGTTAAAAAACTGATTTTAGAATATACAAAAGAAAATCGGCTGACTGTTGATATTGATAAATTCGAAAGCGGAGAAGAACTTTTAAATTCCGAAAAAAATTACGATATAATTGTACTTGATTATCAGCTTGGCAAGACAGACGGTCTGACCGTTGCAAAAGAGTTGAGAAAAAGAAATGTGCTCTCCTGCATAATCTTTTTGACATCTTATCCGCAATTTATGATTGACGCCTTTGAAGTAAACACTTTCAGATTTCTTTTGAAACCAATTGATAAATCAAAGTTCTTCAAAGCGCTTGACGATTATGTAAGAATTGTAGATGCCAATTATCCTATAACGATTATTCAGAACAAGGAACTAAAAAGAATTGACAGCAATAAAATTTGCTTTATTGAGGCCGACGGAAAATACTCAAATATTCATTTAAACGATCAAGTTATGCACTGTTCAAAAACGCTTGCAGGTGTTACAAAACTGTTGCCTGCTTACTGCTTTGTGAAAACCCATCGCTCTTTTGTGGTAAACCTTCACTATATAAAATCGTACTCTTCTGACACGGTGTATCTAAGCAATGGAGAATCGGCTTATCTCAGCAAAAATTATCAAAAAGCGTTTCAGACATCGTATATGAACTTTCTTGAAAAAAACTATGTGAGGTTATAACTTATGCTATTTTACAGCTATGCGGAGCTGGTAATAGGGCTTGTGGCAATTTTCTATTTTTCTTCAAAAATATTCTCTATTACCAAGTACAAACTGTATTTTGTCCTGTCATTGATTTTTATAATTTCAACAGCTTCGGTTGCCTGTTTTATAAAAAGCGAACAACAAGTTGCAGTTCTTCCTGTTTTGCATTTTATTGCATTAACATTTCTTCCGATTTCACTGGGATACAATAAAAAAATAATGTTGATATTCTCTTCCCTATTCTTTTCGGGATTGACATTTTTCATATCGGAAATCTATCAGCTATTGTGTTCAATCCGTTCAACCGAATTTGCAAACGACACCAGTGTGTTTTTTAATCTGATTTCAAATCTGATTGTTTTCGGAATATTTGTACTTTTGTCAAGTCTGCTTAAAATCAAGACCAAACTTGTAGTTGAATCAATTACAAAACCGACAATAATTATGATTTTGATTTTCCTCTATCTTGGCGGAAGTATGGCGACTTTTGGCACATACTACATAATTCCGTCATCGGATTACAGGACGATTGCACTCAAAATTTTGACCATGATTGTGTCAGTGGTATTCTCATTTTCAATACCGATTCTTTTGTACAATCAGATAAAAAAGAGTCAGTATATGCACGAAAATGATATCTACGAACGCCAGCTTAACGCCCAGATAAATTACTATAAAAGCATTACGACTTCTGGTTATGAACTGCGAAAAATTAGACACGATTACAACGACCTTTCAATCGGACTAAAGTCGCTTATAAACAGCAAAAAATATGACGAGGTTCTCTCGCTCCTGCAAAAGTATGACCGTGAAATAATCGGTTCGTTTCAAATTTTGTACAACACGGGCAATGACCTGACCGACGCAATTTTGAGCGACAAACAGAAAAATACAAACGATAACATCAAAATAGAATTTGAAGGTTCACTTGCAAATGTTCCCGCCGACAACCTCGAAATCTGCGTGCTGTTCAACAATATGGTTGACATTGCATTTGAAAATGTAAAGGAATTTTGCGATGACGGCAAACAGATTGTCACCTTAAAGGCAGAATCAAGGGCAGGATTTCTCTTTTGCAGTATAAGTTTTCCCGTTCAAAATGAAATTAAAAAGGCACAGAACAATGTTCTGCACCACAGCTTTGCGTATAAAACTTTGAAAAACCTTGCCGAGAAGAACGGCGGTAAAATTGAAACAAGCCTGTCAGATGACAGACTTGCAATAAGAACGGGCTGGGCAATAAACGCCTTTAATTAATTCTTTTTTGGAACAAACATTTTTGACATATCAGTCTTTTCAATTTTGAGAAGGCTGATTTTTTTGTCTATGCCACCCGCATAACCCGTAAGGTTTCCGTTTGTCCCGACAACACGGTGACACGGCACGATTATTGAAATCGGATTATGCCCCACTGCACCGCCCACAGCCTGTGCAGACATTTTTTCAACTCCACGCTGCTTTGCCATAAGCCTTGCAATCTCGCCGTAGGTCATAACAGAACCGTAGGGAATTGTCAGGAGAATATCCCACACAGCCTTGCGAAAATCTGAACCGTCAAGCAACAGTTTGGGTGTAAAGTCGGGTTCGTCACCTGAAAAATATATATCAAGCCACTTTTTGGTCTGTTCAAAAACAGGAAGTATTTTATCCTCGGTTTCGCCGTTTACGGTTGATTCAAAGTACTTTTGTCCGTCAAACCACAACCCGCAAAGGCTCTCACCGTCCGAAGCCATTGTTATGCCGCCAATCGGAGATTTATAATAATCCGTAAAAAACATACTCTCCCCTCCTTGCATTAATTGTACCGTTAAAAACCGTTTTTGGCAAGAAAAAATCGGCACGAAAATCGTGCCGACTTAAGTTAAAGATTCATTTCAGAAATCTCTTTTGCGGTTGTGTCAACAAGTTTTTCACACTTTTTTGTGTTTTCGCTGACCATTCCGCCAAGGCTGAAAAGTCCGCCTGTCAAGGAATCAATAGCCGCATTTTTTGCGACCTTGTCTAATCCTGCCTCGTTTGATTTCTGAATTGAGAACTTCTGCGTTTCCTTACCGAAACCACTCTTCATAATCCAAACCTGATTCTGACTGTCGAGTGCCGGAAAGGTGATTATGGTTGCGCCACCGTGCTTTGTAAGCGACGGAGTTCCTGCCGTAAACTCTTTGTCTTTGATTGCATCAAAAAAGCTCTCAATCGTATAAGGATTTTTTGTCTTAATGTTTTTGATTTTAACGCCGAATGCCATAGTAACTTCCTTTCAGATTAGTTAGCACCCCAGACATTTCCGTTTTTATCCGTGAATTTGCCTGTAAGAACCATAATAAAATCAACAAGCCAACCGATACCGAAAACACCGCAAGTTAAAAGCCAGATGATTCCTGTTCCGATTTTGCCTGCCATAAATCTGTGAACACCAAGTTCACCAAGAAAAAATGTAATTACCGCTGCTGCTGTTTTGCTCATAATTTGCAACTCCTTAATATTTTTTAACAACTTCACTATACAAAATCTTATGAGAAAATGCAACAATTTGGCAATAAGGTCATTATTTCGGCAAGAAAGTCAAAAAATCACAGAGGGCACTGCCAATCGGCAATGCCCCCTGCGAATGAGTTAAAAATGAATGAATCTTGTTATCTGTTTTGAATTGCAATTTTTCTGTAAGTATCAAACTTAACCCACTTTGCAAAGAAATCTGCATCGTTGATATTGTCAAGTTTTGAATACTCTGAAAGGAACTGCTGAACCTTTTCGTCATTATCTGCAAGAACTTCAAAGCCTCTGCCGTTCACAACAGGCACGCCGCCATAGCTGTACTCAGATGTCGGAATGATATCGGTAATCTTGCGGTCACGAACCTTTACGGCAACGCCGTCACGAAGAACGATGATATCAAAGCTGTCGGGATACTTGTAGCTTTCGCCCTCAACAGGGATTGTGTCGCCCTTTGTGTAGGTTTCCTTAACAGGCTGATATTTGAGAACATTAAGGCTTGAAGTGTCATAGTAGAACTCTTCAAAAATATCGCCTCTTGCCTCAAGTGAGCCGAGAACAAACGACGCTTTCTTTGCATCATCAGCCTTTTCTTCAAGGCCATCAACAACTCCGCAGGCTGAGGTCATATTTGACACACGGTCAATCAAAATAAGCTCACCGAGTGTTTTGTGCTTTGAGAAAAGATCGGCTACAATCGGCTCTGCAAGCAAGATTGTGCAGACTGCGATTCCGTTCTTTGTGAGTGTATCAGCAGGAATATGCTCACCTGTGTTTACATCGACAGCGTACTTGATTTCGGAAACAATACCCGAAATAGTCTTTGTGCCGAGTTTTACAAGGTAGTCCTTGCCGGCTGTAAGCTGTTCGTCATCCATCCAGAGGATTGATGCAGTAAGCTCCTGATAAGGTGCAAGTTTTGTGTCCTTTGTGATTACGCAACCACGGGATACATCAACTTCCTTGTCAAGTGTGATTGTAACAGGCTGTCCTTTGAAAGCAGTTTTAACATCCTTATCAGTCATAAGAATCTGCTTTACATGAGCCTTTTCATTGCTCGGGAGTGTTACGATTTCATCGCCTACGCTGATACTGCCCGACTCAATCTGTCCCTGAAA
>CACXEX010000052.1 GCA_902766775.1 uncultured Ruminococcus sp.
GCTTGATTACTCCATAAAATTACCTAAAAACCGACGGCTGCATACCGTCGGTTTTTACGTTGTGTTAGAAATTCTTTTATTAATTTGTAAACTTTTTGTAAGGTAAATAGCCTTGAAAAAAGGATTTAAAAGATATATAATGCTTTTGATAATGGATTAGTGCGGAAAAATACAGCAAAATTCCTGTTTTACCGCATAAATTCATCCCCGCCGTATGTTTTACTAACACACAGATTGGAGTTTTTTATTTAATGAAATCTTTTCAAAAGCTTCCGCCGCAGTTTCAGTGCGCCGAAGTAAAAGAATATTATAATATTCTTTGCAAAAAGCAGGGTAGCCTTGTTTTTAAGCGAATTCTTGATATTTTGGCGTCGGTCATTTTACTGATATTTCTCATTATTCCTATTGTTGTAATAGCAATCCTTGTAAAAACCGACTCAAAGGGTCCTGTGTTTTATAAGCAGGAGCGTGTGACAACCTACGGGAGAAAATTCAAGATTCTTAAATTCCGTACAATGGTAACAGGCGCTGATAAGCTCGGAACACTTGTTACAACCGACAGTGACTCACGAGTTACAAAAACAGGAAAGTTTCTCCGCAAATACCGCCTTGACGAATTGCCACAGATTTTTAATGTTCTCTCGGGCAGTATGTCAATTGTCGGAACCCGTCCCGAGGTTCAGCATTATGTTGATATGTACGAACCCGAATACCTTGCAACACTCCTTATGCCTGCGGGAATAACCTCGCTTGCGTCGATAATGTATAAAGACGAGGAAAAGCTGTTAAAAGGAGAGATTGACGTTGACAAAGTATATGTCGAGAAAATTCTTCCCGAGAAAATGAAGTTCAATCTTTCATATGTCAAAAATTTCAGCTTTGGTTCTGATATAAAGCTGATGTTCAAAACCGTTAAAGAAGTTTTCAGCTGATTTCGTTTTGATTGGAGTATTTAGATGACCGATTTTAAACAAAAGCTCAGAAGATTTTTTTCTGATTCATCGCTTTTCAGAAGAATCTATATTATAGATTTGTTTTTTACCAACATTGCGTTTCTCCAGATTCCTGCGTATGTGCTTCTTGTTTTCCTTTTTATATGGGGCGTCTGCCTTGTAGTATATAACCAAAGGAAGAATAACACATTTTTCAAGCTGCGTTTCGGAATATGGATAGGAGCATTTCTTGCGGTAACCGTATTTTCAATGCTTCTCAATTTCTCGCAGACAATTCTCTACAGCTTTGTAATGCTTTTGCATGTTATAATGTGCTTCTTCCTATTTTACGGAATGCACACAGAGCCTGATTTTGACTACAGAATTGAGCTTTATCACATCGCAAAATTTATTATCTACATCACTACGATTATGAACATAATCGGCATAAGCTGCCTTATGTTCGGCTTTAAATTTGAATGGTACTGGATTAAATTCACCGTTTATGAAAACAGATTTACAGGTTGTTATGTAAATCCAAACTTGCTCGGTTTTATTGCAGTTGTATCAATTTTTTGTTGTCATATGATGTCAAAGGGACATTTTATGCGCAGAATTGCCGAGAAAATTCCCGAACCCGGTATCAGTAAAATTTGGATTGTAGCGTGTCTTGCAACAAATATATTTTCACTAATTTTGTGTGACTCAAACGCATCTCTTGTGCTTGCACTCGGATACGCAATTGTATACATAGTTTATATGTTCTTTGCCGACAAAGCAGGACTTTCACCGTCAAAAATTGTGCTTAAAATTACAGCGCTGTTTTTGGTAGGCATTTTCCTTACAGGCTCTGCCTTGATGTTCAGAACAATTTGTCAGGAAGGTTTTTCGGTTGTTGTGTCAAAAACAACTTCTGTTGTTGATCTGCTTCTCGGCAAGACTGAAAGTGAGCTTGTTCAGGGAGAACTTACACCTGAACAAAAGGAACAGCTTGAAAAGGATACTGTAACTTTTTCACACGAGAACAAAAATATTGACAGCGGAAGAAAGAAACTTTGGCTTGAATCAATCAATCTTTTCAAACTTTCGCCGATTATCGGTATTTCAAACGGAAATATCGTTCTATACAGTGCCGAATATTCAAACGGCGCTTTAGAATATTCGTATCACAAGAGCGACTTGCACAACGGATTTCTTACAATTCTCGTTTCAACGGGTGTAATCGGTTTTGTACTTTTCGGAATTTTCGGTTTCAGATTTGCAAAACATTCCGCACAGCACTTGTTCTTGCAGAAAAAAACATACCGTGACGATGTTTATCCGTGCCTGTTTGCCTTTTTGTTTGCATATTTAATTTTTGCCTGCTTTGAAAAGGCGTTGCTTTATGACATATCGTTTATGGTAGTGTGGTTCTGGCTGATTATGGGCTATATGAGTTGCTATATCACAAAGTTTGAACCAATGCTTGAAAGACAGTATCTTTTCCACAGAAAAAGACTCAGACGCATAACAAGAACAATGCTCTGATGCTTGTATAATTTAAAAATTTGATGTATAATAACCGTAGGAGTGTTTTGCTCCTGCGGTTATTCTTTTGTGAGGTATAATTTTATGAAATATGGTTTTATCAAGGTTGCATCTGCAACGCCAAAAATAAGAGTTGCAGACTGCAAAACCAACACAATAAATATTATTGAACAGATTAATGAGGCACAGAAAAACGGTGCGTCACTTGTTGTATTTCCCGAGCTTTGTGTAACGGGCTATACCTGTTCAGATTTGTTTTATCAGCGTGTTTTGCTTAATGCGGCTGAAAAATCAGTTGAAGAAATTCTCAAAGAGACAGCAGACCTTGACATAATCTCAATTGTAGGTGTTCCCGTTGCAATTGAGTCGGCACTCTACAATTGTGCCGTAGTAATTTATAAGGGCGATATTCTTGGTATCGTTCCAAAGGTCAATATACCGAATTACAGTGAATTTTACGAAGTTCGTCACTACACAAGCGGAAAGAACCTTTATGATGAAATTTCATATGCAGGCGTTGAAACTATAATTTCAGATAACCTTGTGTTCTGCTGTGACAAAATGCATGATTTCAGCTTTGGAGTTGAAGTATGCGAGGATTTGTGGGTTGCCGCATCTCCGTCAGTTGAACACGCAAAACACGGTGCAACTATAATCTGCAACCCGTCAACCTCTGATGATGTAATCGGCAAGGCACAGTACCGTCGTGACCTTGTAAAAATGCAGAGCGGTAAGCTTTGTTGTGCATACATTTACAGCGATTCGGGTTTTGGCGAAAGCACAACAGATATGGTATTTTCGGGACAGAACATAATCTCAGAAAATGCATCTCTGCTCTCAGAAAGCAAACGCTTTACAACAGGCATTATTTATGCCGATATTGATGTTCAAAAACTTTCGGCAGAACGCAGAAAGACTAATACATTCACAAAAAGTGATGACAATAATTTTACTACGGTATATTTTGATATGCCAATAAAGCAGACAAAGCTTACAAGAGAATTCTCTCAGACTCCGTTCATTCCGTCAAACAAATCAGACCTTGATGCCCGTTGTGAGGAAATCATTACAATGCAGGCAACAGGCCTTGCAACAAGACTTGCACACACGGGAATTCAGAATGCGGTTTTAGGACTTTCAGGCGGTCTTGACAGCACACTTGCTCTCATTGTCTGCGTTCACGCTTTTGATATGCTCGGCATTGATAGAAAGAATATTCACACAGTGACAATGCCGTGTTTCGGTACAACAAAGCGTACAAAATCGAATGCACAGCTTTTGGCTGAGGCATACGGCGTATCTTTTGAAGATATAAACATCACGAAAGCTGTTCGTCAGCATTTTGCAGACATCAACCACGATGAAAATATTACAAATATAACCTATGAAAACTCACAGGCGCGAGAGAGAACACAGATTCTTATGGATCTCTCTAATAAATATAACGGTCTTGTTATCGGCACAGGCGACCTTTCAGAGCTTGCTCTCGGCTGGGCAACCTACAACGGCGACCATATGAGTATGTATGCCGTAAATGTGTCAATTCCGAAAATGCTTGTCCGTTATCTCACATCCTATGAGGCACAGCACAGCGAGGGAGTTCTTAAGAATGTTCTTCTCGATGTTCTCGACACACCTGTAAGTCCCGAACTTCTTCCGCCTGATAAGAACGGTGAAATTGCGCAGAAAACAGAAGATGTGGTTGGTCCTTATGAACTCCACGACTTTTTCTTATATTATTTGGTAAGATTTGGCTTTGAACCGAATAAAATATACTACCTTGCAAAGAAGTCCTTTGCAGGAAAATATGATAATGCCACAATCAAAAAGTGGCTCACAACTTTTGTCAGAAGATTCTTTACTCAGCAGTTCAAGCGTTCGTGTCTGCCTGACGGTCCGAAGGTCGGTTCTGTAACACTTTCGCCACGTTCAGACTGGAGAATGCCGAGTGATGCGTGTGTAAAGCTTTGGCTTGAAAATCTTGAAGAAGATTAATTAATATTGTGACGGTGATTTTATGAAATTGTTTATTACCAGAGATGTATCTCCGTCCGATGTCTGTTTTGTAATTCATGACGAATTGGGCAGGGAAAAGTACACTGCTGTTATGAAACACAGAAAAAGAAGTATGCGTGGTGTGGTCAACAATATTGTAAGACTGAATATTCTTGACGAGAATAAAAACCTTGTGGCAAGGCTTCGTCAGCTTCCTGTTGCAGGGGTGAATTCTTTTACGCTCAAAACCGACAAGACTGCCGCAACACTTGTTGTTCTTATGACCAACAATATGATTCAATGCAGATTCTACGGTAATAACTGGCGTATCCTCGGTGATATTATTTCAAAGAATTTCAGCATTGTTGATGTTGACAATGCACTGATATGCAATCACATCAAACAACCTTTATGTTGTGAGCTTGAAATAACCGATGCGTCAAACGAACTGATATGTCTGCTTACTGCATTGTGTGTCAATATGATAAATACAGTTGACAAGCGAGAGGTGCAGGTTGTATAATCTAAAAAGAAATCTGTTTCAAACTTATGATCCTTGCAAGCAAATCATGGTTTGCTACGATTTAAATCTAGTAGATAATTATTACGGCTTGTTGTAACTTACAATTCTTGTAAGCAAATCATAGTGCAAATAGTGCAGATTAATATCAAAAATTGAAATTGTCAAAGCGACATCCTTTGATGTCGCTTTTTGCAAATTCAGCCTACAACGCAAAAATTTGCGTTTAATATATTCTCAGGGAGGAATAAATATGGACAAATTATTAAAGCTTTTAAGTGAAAATTCCGGTTTTACAACAGCGGAAATAGCGGCAATGCTCGGCGAGCCTGAGGATTACATCAAGGCGCAGATTAAAGAATACGAAAATTCGGGAGTAATCAAGGGTTATCAGGCAGTTGTAAACTGGGATCTTGTTGACGATAGCTATGTTGAGGCTTTAATCGAACTTCAGGTAACTCCCAAAAAGGAAACAGGCTTTGACGAAATGGCAGAACTCTGCATGGGTTTTGAAGAGGTTGAATCTCTCTACCTTATGGCAGGTACATATGATTTTGCCCTCATCGTAAGAGGCGAGTCAATGCAGGACATCGCAATGTTTGTTGCCAAAAAACTTTCTACAATTGACGGTGTGCTTTCAACAGGTACACACTTTATTATGCGACGCTACAAGGACAGAGGTGCGTGTCTTTTCAGCGATGAAGAGAAGCGTGACGGGAGGCATTTGATTCTGTGATAGATTACAATAATTTTATTAATAAAAAGATTTCAACGGTAAAACCTTCGGGTATCCGTAAGTTTTTTGATATAGCTAATGAAATGGACGATGTCATTTCTCTGAGTATCGGCGAACCTGATTTTCAGACACCGTGGCAC
>CACXEX010000053.1 GCA_902766775.1 uncultured Ruminococcus sp.
CTGCTTCTTTGTACCAACAAAGAGAACGCTCTTGCCTTCTGCTGAAAGATCACGAACAAAATTGTAAGCCTCTTCAAGCTTCTTTACACTCTTCTGAAGGTCGATAATGTAGATACCGTTACGCTCAGTGAAAATGTACTCAGCCATCTTAGGGTTCCATCTTCTTGTCTGGTGACCAAAGTGAACACCTGCTTCAAGAAGCTGTTTCATTGAAACTACTGCCATAATAAAAATCCTCCTTAGGTTAAAACCTCCGCTGTGCCTTTGTTTTTATCGACCCAATAAGCAAATTTTTCTGAATTTACCACCCTGCCGACAAGCATCAGCGTGCGAATTGCTCGTATATTATACCATAAAAAGCAAAAAAATCAAGTGTTTTCGAAAAAGTTTTTCAAAAACACCTGATATTTTCTTAAATATTAAATTGTCTTTGGAAACTCCGATTAATACCACAAATCAAAGAATCTTACATTACCGATGCTGGTGATGTAGTTCTGTGTTTCGTGCCAGCTGCTTGAGCCAACGTAGAAACAGAGCACTCTGTGCTGAACTGCCGAGCCGTTCTGGTCAAAAATAAAGGAAACAGCATTTTTTACATCCTGATTCGGTGCATATGCAGTCGAACCATAATACTGATATTCCGAAATAATTCTGTCAATTGATGTTGTGTTTGAACGGTTCATTGCGTCACGGATTGACTGTGCTATAAGAGCACAACCTGTGTAACCCATTGAACCACCTTCACCCATTACAAGTCTTTCGAGTTTATCTCTGTCATAGCTTGAGAGATAGACAGGAGAAGGATTGTAGGATGGATCAGGATTGCTTATGCTTACAAGATAACCGCTCTGATAACTGTTTGAACTGTTATCTGTATAGCTGCTACCCGAAGAATTAGATGCGGAACTGCTGTTGTCCGATGAGCTTTCAACATAGCTTGAGTAGCTCTCTGAGCTCTCCTGCTTTGAAATTTCGGACTCCGAAGGCTCTGATTTTGAACTTTCGGTCTTTTTAGAAGATTTTGAACTTTTGGTTTTCTTCTTTGCAGTCTTTGCAGATTTAGTTTCCTTTTCAGTTGTTTTCTGTGTAGTTGCTGCGGATGTCGTAATCTCTTGGGTTACGGGAGCAGTTGTTTCTTCAACACAGTTATCTGTGATAACGAGTGAAAAATCATTGATGTTACCGACTGCAAGTGAAGCAGCACGGCTGTCTTCAAAAGCATCTACATCGGGCGCAAGAGTTGTTGTCGGAACAACAAGAGCAGCTGCCGCCAGAGATACCGCAATAGCATAGGACAAAACCTTAAAGCCTTTGCGTTTTGACTTCTTTTCGGGTTTACGAGTTCTCTTCGTACTCACCGAATTGTTGTCACATCCGTAGTGTTTATATTTTGTCGCTCTCAAAAATTTATCCTCCCTGTGATTTTTGCACATTCAGGCTAACTACTATAACTGCCGTCAAAAGCAGGTGTATATACAAGATGTAGTTATCTGTTTGAAAATGTGCCAAGTCCTTTAGTCGTAAAATTTTATCAAACACACAATTGCAATTGTATTAAAGCACAATCTTTTAAAAATTGCAAGTTTGACAAGGGAAGATAAATTGTAACAATTGTAATCAAAATGTTACTTACTCAATTTTAATTTCTTAAAAAAATAATGATTTGTGCACTATGCATAATTTAGCGAATATTTCTTAGGTTATTTTGCCTTAATGCTAAAATTTAAAAAAATTCAAAATTTACCCCCAAAACGAGGTTTTTTCGGCTTTTTTACAGGCTTTGGAGTCTGACAGCTGATGATTACGGTGTCCTCACCTATGAGCTCAATTTTCTCCCAAGGAATTATGTAATCCTGACATTTTCCAATTAATCCACAAAATCCCGGTCTTCCGAAAATAACAATCGACACAACAGTTGCGCACTTGGTATCGACAATAACATCATCTATAAAACCTATTCTTGTTCCGTCACAGGCACTTATGACTTCCTTATGTCTTAAATCGGTAAATCTGCAATTCATATAACCCCTCCTAGTGCGGTCCTTAATATACATATATATATATGAAAAGGAACGGGCATTATATTCATTGACATTTATATCATAATTTGTTAGAATTAAAACATAATATTTTCGCAGAAAAGGAGCGATAATTATGAATTATGTATTTATGACAGATGCCTCCTGCGACCTTACACAGGAGCTTGTTAACGAAATCGGCGTTGAAGTTCTTCCGATGGAATTTCATATGGAGGACAAGTCCTATCTTCACTATCCTGATTGCAGAATGATGAGCCTTTCTGAATTTTACGGCAAGCTTAAAGAGGGTGTTGATTCAAAGACTACCCAGATTAACTATGACAGCTTTTACAAAAGCTTTGAAAATTACCTTAAAGCAGGCAAGGATATTATTTACACAGGCATTTCAACAGGTTTGAGCGGAACATACAACACCTGTTTGATGGCTGTTAAAGATTTGCAGGAAGTTTATCCCGACAGAAAGATTATTGCAATTGATTCTCTTTGTGATTCGGCAGGTCTTGGACTTCTTATCTACCTTGCAGGCAAAAAATACAGCGAAGGCGCTACAATTGACGAACTCAAAGAATACATTGAAGAAACCCGTATAAAAGTTTGTCATTGGTTTGTTGTTGAGGACCTTGATCAGCTCAAGAGAGGCGGAAGAATTTCTGCTGTTTCCGCAACATTCGGCAAGGCTTTGCAGATTAAACCTCTTATCAGTGTTGATGATGAGGGCCACCTTATAAATGTTGCAAAAATCAGAGGCAGAAGTAATGTTGTTCCAACACTTGTAAAGCATCTTGAAAGAGATGCCGAGGATCTGAAAAACAGCACTGTTATGGTTGCCCATGCAGACAATCCGGAAGGTGCGGAAGAACTTAAAAAGGCAATCAAGGGCAAGTGCAAGGAAGTTATTATAACAAACATCGGTCCCGTTATCGGAACTCATGTAGGTTCAGGTATGCTTGCTATTCTCTTCCTTGGAACAAGAAATCTTAAATCATAATTAAGTATAAACAAGCAAAAAGCGTGTAGTTTGATTAAAACTACACGCTTTTCTTTTGTCAGTCTCTTGTGTAATAAAGCAAGCACATTACACTTACACCGACAAATCCTCCTACAAACAAACCTATTATTAATCCTGCAATCAATAATTTTCCTCCTGACCATATTTTGACAATTATTATTTTCCGCTTGTGAGATAATAAGCAAAGGTAATAAATTTAATGTAAATGTTATTAAAACAGCATTTCACAGGGGGGAGTAAAATGAAATCTGTTTACATAGATGTACTGTTAACAGTGAATGTTTTCATTGACTTTATACTTATTTTATGCACCAAAAAGGCACTTTGTATCAACACAACATTTAAAAGAATGTTGTTTGCGTCTCTTTTGGGAGGTGCACAAAGTCTTATTGCACTCCTTCCTCCCCTGCCATTTATCATTAATATACCCATTGATATTTTATGTGCCGCTGCAATTATATTTTGTGCATTCGGCAAATGCACTGTTAAGAATTTTATTAAAAGAACTACCGTTTTTCTTTCACTCTCATTTTCATTCTGCGGAATTATGCTGTTCTTATACAATGCATTCAGGCCTAAAGGAATGGAAGTATATAACGACATAGTGTATTTTAACATTTCGCCTGTCCTCCTAATTATTTTAACTCTTGTCTGTTATTATATTCTCAAGTTGACAAAAATATTGACGAAGGGCGGTAACAATTCAGGTGTTTCAAACGTCGAAATCAAGGTTAACGGACAGAGTTTTTTATTTTCCGCAAAGATAGACACAGGTTGCAACCTTACCGAACCTTTTTCCGGAGATTATGTTATTGTTGCAGAGCAAAATCTTTTTGACGGATTCACACCCGATGAAGCAAAAACAAGGGTTATACCGTTTGAAAGTCTTGGCGGAAACGGAATTGTAAAAGGATTTCCTCCCGATGAAGTTAAAATTGACGGCAAGGAGATTGGTAAAAACATTTACATAGGTATATGCAACGATGTTTTGAAAGGAGATGTTAAGGCAATTATACCGTATGACCTTATAAAAATATCAGAATAGGAGTAATGTTATGTTTTTGATGAAAGTGATTCAGAAAATCCGATTTGCATTCGTTATTGAGAACGAAATTTTCTACATTAACGGCAGTGAAACCCTTCCACCGCCTCTCGCACGGGATGAAGAACAGCTGATTATGCAGAAAATTGCAAAGGGTGATGACAAAGCAAGAGAACCGCTGATTGTGCATAATCTGAGGCTTGTCGTTTACATTGCAAAGAAATTTGAAACTCCGAATGCAAGTGCGGAAGATTTGATTTCAATCGGCACAATCGGGCTTATCAAGGCGGTGAACACCTTTTCACCCGAAAAAAATATTAAGCTCGCGACCTACGCATCAAGATGTATTGAAAATGAAATTCTGATGTTTTTACGAAAGTCATCACAGCTTAAAAACGAAGTGTCGATTGATGAACCTCTCAACACAGACTGGGATGGAAACGAACTTCTTTTGTGTGATGTTCTTGGAAGTGACCCTGACACGGTAAACAGAAACATTGAATGTGAACTTGAAAAGAGTCTTGTTTTACAAGCAGTTTCAAAACTTCGTGACCGTGAATGTCTTATTATGGAGTTACGGTTCGGACTTAACGGACGAAAAGAACACACGCAAAAACAGGTTGCCGACAAGCTTGGAATTTCGCAATCTTACATATCACGACTTGAAAAGAAAATTATCCGTCAACTCAAAACCGACCTTGAACGAGCCGTATAATTTTGTTCGTGTAGGTAGTTAGTTATTAAATAATGCTTGATATCCCGAGCATAACTCCATTGTATTCCTAATTTTGGATGTGTTTTGATAAACCCATTAGTAAATAGAAATATTCAATAAAAGCACTCAAACAAGCTTTATACAAACATAAAATAAGCAGCAGGGTTGTTCCTGCTGCTTATTTTTATAAGATAGTTTCTGACGGGTTGGTTGCTGTATCAGAGTTATTGTTATTGTTGTTATTATCTCTGTCACCCATAATATCTTCCATACCATCCTCGATATCATCAACAACATTTGAACCTGAATTTCTTGTTTCATTCTCTTCATTACCAATGAAACCGTCTGAATCTGAAACCTCTCCGTTTTCAGTCATACTTTTTGAAGTTTCCTGTGTACTTGATGTCTGTGAAGTATGACTTGTAGTATCAGTCATATTCTCTTTTTTGTCATTACCGCAACCGGTAATAAGACACGCCGAAATTATTACGGCTGCAAATAATCCAAACAGTTTTTTCATACTAATCATTCCTTATAAAAATAAAATGGTACTGAATTAACAGCACCATTATTATTTACGGAAATTTTCGTAATATTAAATTGAAATATTAATTAAAAATTATTCTTTAGCAATAACAAGATGAGGATACGGAATTGTGATACCGTTTTTATCAAATTCTTTCTTTACATTTTCCTGTAAGAAGAAATAAACCTCATAATAATCATCAGGACTTGCCCACGCAAATACCTTGATCTGCACGCCGCTGTCAAGATGTTCTCCGACTCTCACCGTCGGTTCTGGGTCTTTGAGAATCATCTCATTTGTGGCAATAAGATTCAGAATAATTTCACGTACCTTGTCGATATCATCATCATAGCTGATTGAGAATGTACAATCCACCCTACGCTGTTCAACCATTGTGCAGTTTACAACATTGTTTGATGTAAGTCTTGAATTTGGAATTGTAACAAGTTTATTATCAAGGGTATGTACGGTTGTAGAGAAAATATTAATTTCTTCAACTGTTCCCTTTACTCCCTCAAAATCGAGAATATTTCCCGAAACAAACGGTTTGTTTATCAGAATTACAAGTCCGCTAACAACATTTTTCAGCAAATCCTGCAATGCAAGACCTGCGGTAAGAGCTGCCGCACCAAGTGCTGTAATAAGCGACGCAACATTCACACCGATTGTACCGAGTGCGGTTATTGCCACTATAAAATAGAATATAACTTTCAGCACTGAAAGCACAAAACCTTCGGCAGTACCGTCCATTCGAGATTTATCAAGAATTTTTCTAAGCAAACCGATGATAAGTTTTGTAATCAAATATCCGATAACAATTACAGCTACACATATCAGGGCTTTTGAAAGATATTCAAGTAACTTATCCTCTGAAATATTCATATTTACACCTCTGTATCAATAAGAAATTCGGAGACCTTTTCTCCGTTCTCATAGACAGAAACCACTATGTTGCCGTTTTCATCAAAAGAAACGCTCTTACCTGTGCGTACACCGTTCTCGTAATTGCACACATCAATAAGATTGCCGTCCTTATCAAATCTCGCACCATAACCTTCGGGAGTATTATTGTTCCATTTACCCGCATGCATTGTACCGTCACTCAGTCTGTAACCGACACCGCCGCCGTTGCGTGAATTATCGGTCCAGTTTCCTACATAATTTATACTGCCGTTGTTATAATAGCAAACGCCAAAACCATTTCGCTTATCCTCAAGATACTCACCGTCATATGAAGTCATCCCATCAGGCGAAACTGTTCTGCCCCTGCCTGTTCGGCAATTATTTTCATCAAGATTACCGTAGTAAGTGTATCTTCCGGATTTTGTAAGAATTACCACATCACAACGAGGTTCGTCTGAGTTTACAATTTCGGAATCTTCTTCATTGGTTTCATCATCGGTCGGCTCATCATCTTTTCTGTAATGGTTGCCGATATGAGTTTCAACTTCTTCGGAATCTGTTTCTTCATCTTCAGAAACTTCATCAATTTCACTTTCGGTATTTTCAGAAATTACTTCTTCAGTTACCAAATCAACTTCATCTGAACTATCGGCGGTTACAACATTTTCAGAATCTTCTGTCTGTTCATTTGTTGTATTTTCGGCAGCATCTGCATTTTCTGCGATTTCATTTTCTGAAATTTCGGAATTTTCTTCAATCTCATCAGCAGAAATTGGTTTGTCATTGCTATCAGTTACAATTTCAACTTCTGTCGGTTCAAAATCTTCTTCGGCAGTATGGTTTATGATTTCACCGAACAAGTCTTTATTGGTTTTATGTGCCTCAACAAGAATTTTTTCAATAATATCATACGCCGAATAATCCTTCTTAGTTTCGGGTTCTTCCGTATCTGAAACATTCGGAATATCGTCATCGGTAAGGTAGTCACAATCATCAAGATTGTAAGCGTTTTCGGGAACAAAGTCACCCTTGAACAAATCACTGTTGAACACAAATCCGCTGTTACCGTATGACTTTTTTTCTGTAAACGGCATATCTGACGGCAAAAAGCTTGCATCATACCACAGCATACCGACATTGGAATAAATCAGAACTCTTGAGGTTTCAGCTGACTGCTTATCAGAGGGAAAAAGTGTTTTTACAGTAACTAAGCCGTTATTGTCAATATCTTCTGTTACGAGCGTTACAATTCCGCTGACCTTGCGTGGGTAAATTCTTGTAATCAATTTGTCGGCAATATTTTTGTCGTAATATTCCGTACGAAGCCACGAATGACAGCGATCAAAAAACTGCCTTTTACAGACAATTCCTTTATTATTATATGTAATTACGGAGTAAACTCCTCCTGTTGCCCTCTTTACAGACTGATAAGGAAGATTATCTCTTGTAACCTTCCACGAAAGAGGCTCGTCCTTTTGCATAAGACAAGACATTTTATATTCCATACCGTGCAGTTCGATCTCAGTTATCTCCCTCTGTTCTTTGCAGCCGGAATTAAAGTAGTTTGCACGAACACCCGCAAGGGCATCATTTTTAAAATCAAGCTTTTCGTAGTCAGAAACAAGTACAGAATAGATAATCAAACCGTCTGTCAGTTTTTGAGATTGTTCAAGCATTGTGAATTATTCCTTTCAAGAAAATTCTCGATAAAAACCCTAAAAGAAAATAAAGGGCGAACAATGTCCGCCCTGAAATAATCGAGTAATTTTTAAATCAGATAGAAATTGTCATAGCAATCTTGTAAAGCTCTTCATCAAACACACGAGGCATATCAAGTGCTTCGTTGATATCAAGATCAACAATCTTGCCGCCCTGCATTGCAACAACTCTGTTACCGATATTCTGCTCAAGAAGTTCAACAGCCTTAAAGCCCATCTCACTTGCAACAACTCTGTCACGAAGTGTCGGAGAACCGCCACGCTGAACATGACCGAGGATAGTAGCTCTTGACTCGATGCCAAGACGCTGCTCAACATACTTTGCAAGGTCTCTTACGCCGCCGACACCTTCGGCAACGACAACGATAAAGTGTTTCTTGCCGGTCTTCTGAGTGTTGATGATTCTTGCAATAACATCTCTTTCAATATTATACTGAATTTCCGGTACGAGGATAGCAGTTGCACCTGTTGCGATACCGGTCTGAAGAGCGATATCACCGCAGCGTCTGCCCATAACCTCAACAACAGAACAACGATCGTGTGACTGTGCTGTATCACGGATACGGTCAACCATCTGGATTGCTGTGTTCATTGCTGTATCAAAACCTACTGTGTATTCTGAACAAGCAATATCGTTATCAATTGTTCCTGGAACGCCGATACAATTGATACCTGCATTAGTAAGGCAACGAGCACCTCTGAAAGAACCGTCACCGCCAATTACAACAACGCCGCTTACGCCGATGCTTCTGCAAAAATCAGCAGCCTTCTGGATGCCTGCCGGAGTAGCATACTCTTCACTTCTTGCTGTGTAAAGCATAGTACCGCCGTTACCGATAATATCCGATACGCTTCTGAGGTTCATTTCCTCAACATCGCCGTTGAGCAAACCGTTATAGCCACGGTAAACACCGTAAACCTTCATTCCTTTATTTATACCTGCACGAACTACAGCTCTTACAGCCGCATTCATACCGGGGGCATCGCCGCCGCTTGTTAATACTGCAATTGATTTCTGTGTCTGTGACATTATAATCTACCTCCATAGGTTATTAACTTCTCTCATTATAATACAATTGTTTTTCCTTTACAAGTAGATTTTTGTATTTTTAAAAAAATAAAAGATTTTATTACAAAAACATTTAAATCTTTTTACCCTTTTGTTACAGAAATCTGTTAATTTGTTCATAAATAGACTGTTTTTTCTCCTGTATTTCAATAAAATAACAATATTTTGTAATAAATACAGTGCATTTGTTGACTTTTATAGTGTTAGGTTTTATAATTACCATTGAAAAAGTCAGGTTTTATGCCTGTATCAGACAAGTCACCAATGTGACATTATCGGGAGGAAATTATAATTATGACTAAACTGTACTTGGCTATTCCCTGTTATAACGAGGAAGAAGTTTTAAGGGATTCGGCAGGAAAACTGTTGAATAAATACAATACAATGATGTCAGAAGGAAAGATCACATCGGACAGCCGTATTGTTTTTATTGATGACGGTTCTAAAGACAGAACATGGGAAATCATTTCTGAACTTCACTCTGAAAATCCGATTTTTCAGGGCATCAAACTTTCACGAAACAGAGGTCATCAGAATGCACTTTTGTGCGGCCTTATGACTCTTAAGGACAAAGCAGATGCTGTTATTTCAATTGACGCAGACCTTCAGGACGATATCAATACATTTGATGAAATGGTTGCAAAATACGAGGCCGGATGTGACGTAGTTTACGGCGTTCGTTCAAAGAGAGAAACAGATACGTTCTTCAAGAGATTTACAGCAGAAGGATTCTACAAAATTCTTAACCATATGGGTGCTAAGGTTATTTTCAACCACGCTGATTTCAGACTTATGAGCAAGAGAGCCCTCAATGCCTTTTCATTATATAAGGAAACAAACATCTTCCTTCGCGGTATGGTTCCTATGATTGGTTTTAAGTCTGATATTGTAACATATGAGCGTTCGGAAAGACTTGCCGGTGAAAGTAAGTATCCGCTCAAAAAAATGCTGGCTCTTGCATGGGAAGGTATTACCTCACTCAGTATTCAGCCTATCAGAATGATTACATGGCTCGGTGCAATTGTATTTGGCATCAGCCTTATCATGATTATTTATTCACTCATTAGCTTTTTCTGTGGTTGGTCAGTAAGCGGTTGGTCAAGCCTTTTGTGCTCAATCTGGGCAATCGGCGGACTTCAGCTTCTTGCAATCGGTGTTATAGGTGAATACATCGGCAAGATTTATATGGAAACAAAGCGCAGGCCACGATTCATTGTTGACAAAGTGCTAGATGACGATGAACAGTAATAAAGCTACCAAGATTTTAACAAGGATTTTCGGGTGCATATTCTCGATATGCTTCGTTCTCCTCTTTATCAACATTTTACTGATAGGTTTTGACGGAAAAATTGACAGAAGGTTTGACCAAAATTCCAAGTTATTCATTCTCTTGATTTTCGCCTTTATTGCCGTTATAATCAGCGGGGTGTATTATTTTTACACATCAAACAACAGCAGACGCAAGATAAAGCAAAAGCAGAGATTTGAACTCAACGACAAAAATGTAAAAATTATTGTTTTTGTCGGATGCGGAATATTATTATTTGCCGAATTTGTTTTTGCTATATTAACTGATTTTGAGCCTGTTGCGGATTTGCACAACATAAAGCGGTATGCTATGTACTTTTCAACACATGGCAATTTTAATCTTATAGAACAGGATTATGCTCATAATTATCAATATCTCATAAGATATCCAAACAATATGGCGCTGTTGCTTATTGTTTCAATTGTCGGCAGAGTGTGTTACCTATTGACAGGACAGTATTGTGACTTTGCTCCCGTTGTGGTGAATATTTTTGCAATCAATATTTCAATATTGCTTACGGCATTTACTGCGAAAAAGCTCTTTGGGAACAAAAAGGCTGTCTTTGTGTTTGCTTTTTGCGCATTATTTTTGCCGTATTTCACCTATCTGCCCTATTATTACAGCGATTCTTTGTCGATGCCGTTCCTCATCGGAGCTGTTTACCTCATTGTCTCTGCATTTAAGGGTGATAATAAAAAAAGTATGTATGCAAAGCTCTGCGTGGCAGGTGCCTTGATTTTTCTCGGTTATAAAGTGAAAGGCAGTCTTATTATCGCTTTTGCTGTCGGACTTGTGTTGCTGTTCTTGAAATTCAGATTCAAAAAAGCGATTTGCCTTATTTTGGTGTTTACAGCCGGATTCGGTGTGATTGGATTTGCATACAACACGGCTGTTAACGCTGTAAATCCAATTACAAAACAACAGTATGAAGAGTACGAGTATCCTGTTACCCACTGGATGATGATGGGACTTAAAGGCCTTGGAAAATATGATGAAAAAGACGACTATTATACTCGCTCATTCCCGACAAAGGAAGAAAAAAAAGATGCGAATATTAATGTAATCAAAGACAGAATAAAGGATTACAAGGTTGAAGGTTTGTATGAACACCTTGCAAACAAGTCGGTTTGGACGTGGCAGGACGGTACATATTATATTTCATATCATAATCGAAAACCAAAAAATGATAATATTTTGATGGATTTTCTGCTCATCGACGGAAAGTATAATAAGATTTTTCAAAATTACAGTTCGGCATTACAGCTGTTCATTTTGCTGATGATTTGCTTTTCAGCGTTGAAAACGATGTTAAAGCCAAAAGTTGACGAAATGCTACTGATAAAAGGGATTGTCTTTGCGGCATTTTTATTCTTTTTATTATGGGAAACACGATCAAGATATTTGTTTGATATGACTCCGATGTTCATATTGCTTATGGTTGACGGAATGGATTCTCTGAAAAGTGCTTTCTATATGCTAAGGAAGCCAAAGCAAAAAACGGATTTACAACATACCGATAACTAAATAACATTTCTTGCAAGTGACAGTATATTGCTGTCACTTGTTTTTTGTGTGCAGGTTTAAAATAATGTGAGAAAAATACAATCTTTTTATTCAATACACAATGTTTTTGTTTGTATTTTATTGTAAATAAAGTAAAATTGTGCTATGATAATTGTATATGCAATGATTTGCAAATACAGAGCTTGAAAGGTAAAAATTATGAATTATGAAAAGCTGAAAAAGAGGGATTCCTCTCTGGATATTTTGCGAATAGTCGCTGTCTTTACCGTTTTATCGGTTCATTTTTTCCTGCATAACGGATTTTACAGTCAGACAATTCAGGGTAAACCGATGTACATTGCGGTTGTAATGAGAACTCTGTTTTCTGTCTGCGTTCCGCTGTTTATGCTTTTGACCGGCTATCTGATGAGCAAAAAAGAACTGAGTAAAAAGTATTATTCCGGAATTGCCAAAACTCTTGTCGTTTTTGTTATTTCGACCCTTGCGTGTATGATTTACAAAAACATTGCTCAGGGAGAAATTCTTAATTTTAAAACATTCATTCTTGGAACACTTGACTTTACCGGTTCAAACTATTCATGGTACATAGAAATGTATATCGGTCTGTTTCTGCTTGCTCCGTTTTTAAACCTTGCTTACGGAAAATTGAAAAGCAAAAGGCAAAAACAGGTACTACTGATTACAGTTGTATTTCTTACAATTATACCGTCACTATTTAATATTTTTAATTTTGGTTCACTTGATTGGTGGACAAATCCGACATCATCTGACGAATTTCAAAAGCTTGTACCAAGCTGGTGGCAGGGATTTTATCCGGTTGCGTACTACTTTGTAGGTTGCTACATAAGAGAATACGGACTGAAAATGAAAACAAGAACAATGCTTGTGCTCTTTGTTTTTTCACTTTTTGTGTTCAGTACATTTAACTATTTCAGAAGTTACGGCACAACCTTCAAATCAGGTACATATATCTATTGGTATGGATTTGAGCCATTTATTTTATCAGTATTGCTCTTCCTTATTGTAAAAAGAATAAAAGCCGATAAATTTCCAAAGACATTAAGAATCGTGCTGTGGAAAGTTTCTGACCTTGTGCTTGGGATTTACCTTATTTCTTTCATATTTGACAGCATTGTATATCCGATTCTCTGTCAAAAAGTTATATCTATGCCTGACAGACTTCCCTATTACTTTGTTACTGTACCGATAGTATTCGTTCTTTCAGCTGTTGCATCATTCATTATGAACCTTATTGCAAAAGCTCTTATTGACGGATTCAAGTCAATTGTAAAGGTAGTTAAGGAGTTGCGATCAAAACCCGACAAAGGAAAGTGGCAGCATATAATATTTGCAGTTCTTATGGCTTGTGCGATAGGATTTTCACTTTGGAAGTGTTATTACGGTTTTGGAGGAAACGACGAATCATTTTATCTTACAATTCCTCACCGACTGACTCTCGGAGACTCATTGCTCGGTGACGAATGGCACCTTACTCAGCTTTCAGGATTTTTACTTTTACCTTTTGTATGGCTCTATACAACAATTACACAATCGACTGTCGGAATAATCCTTGCAGCAAGAATTATGTATGTAATCTGTCACGCCGCTATCGTATGCGTAATTTACTCAAGACTTAAAAAATACGGCTATTTTACGGTATTCGGCTGTGTGCTCTACTTTCTCTTTACACCGTTTGACATTATGGCATTGAGCTATAATACAATGGGACTTGACCTTATTGCTCTTACCGGTGTATTGATGGCAACTGCCGATTATTCAAAAAAGTTGCCGCTCATCATCAGTGGTCTTGCGTTTGCAGGCGCAGTTCTCTGCTGTCCGTACCTTGCGGCAGTTTATGTAATGTATCTTGTTGCAGTCGGCATTCACTATGTAATCAAGAAAACTGCTCTTAATAAAAATGTGTTTAATTCAGAGCTTTTCTCGGTTAAAACTTTTCTGTGGTTCACCTTGGGAGCAGGAATACTTGCGGTTATTTTTATCATATTTGTACTTTCGAGAGTAAGCATAAATGAGATTTTCACAAACCTTCCCTACTTGATGGCTGATCCTGACCATCCTCAGATGGGATTTATGGCGAAGATGAACTACTATTTCAAAACAATCATCGAGTGCCATACCCATTTTAAGTATGTACTTATTGCATACGGTGTCACTGCGATAGTTATGCTGCTTGACAGAAAGAGAAAACAGCACCGTTCAGTTTACCTCATTCTTACAAGTGCAATCGTAATTTTGGCACTTGTGATGTTTATGCCGACTATGACAAGCGTTTACTACAACGCAATTATGTTCCCAATGATTTTTATGGGCATTACGGCATATGTTCTTACCGAAAATAAGCAAAGAGAACTATTTGCATCGCTCTTTGTTCTCGGAATTCTTTATTCTCTTGCGTTGTGTTTCTCATCAAACCAATATTTCTTCGTAACGGCAATGGCTTGTTGCGCCTCAAATATTGCAAGTTTTGTATTCATCGGCAATTTGATTAAGGAAATGAAGGAAAGTCCTGATAATCTTGATTATGCCGTTCCGTGCAAGTATCTTGCTTTTACAATGACAGCACTTCTTATTATCTTACAGGCCTGTTTCCAGATTACCGTTAAAGCAGAACATTGTTTCTGGGAAAGCGAGCCAAGTCAGCTCACACAGACAATTCAGAACGGCCCTGCAAAGGGAATTAAAACAACACCTACAAATGCTCAGAATTACGAGCAGATTTATTCTGATATAAGTCAGTATCAAGGTCTTGAAAAGGGCAACATACTGTTTCTGACACAGAAAACCTGGACATATCTTGCGGCAAATGATTTTCCGTACGGAACACTTTCGGCATATGTAACAGGCGAAAATCAGAACAGCCTCGCAAGACTCCGCTCTTATTACTCTGTAAACAGCAAAAAAATTCCGAAATATATTTATATTCCCAAGGATTCAGGGTGGGATAACCTTCAGCAGATTCTTCTTGAGGCGCAGCAGAACGGTTACTCATTGAGCGAAAATGAGGTCTCATATAAGCTTTCGAGATAATTAATATTTTACAAAATTCGGACATAAATATCACGCAGAAAGAAAAATTATTATTTCTGCGTGATATTTTTTGCTTTTCAGGACATAATCTTGAAAATGTACAAATAAAAAACTTGTATTTTTTCAGAAATTATGGTATAGTGGACTATGGTAGGCAAAAATGACTTGTCACAGAATTTGGTCGCATTTTTGTGAAAATTTTAAGTTGGGGGCATAATCATGGATATTAAGCAGGCTTATAATGAATGGCTTGAAAACGCAGTTGAGGACAAAGACCTCAAGGCAGAGCTTGAAAGTATAAAAAACAACGAAGATGAAATTTATGATCGTTTCTACACAGCTTTAAAATTCGGTACCGCAGGTCTCAGAGGCATTATCGGTGCAGGTACTAACAGAATGAATATTTATGTTGTTCGTCAGGCAACACAGGGACTTGCTAATTATGTTCTCAAAAAGTACGGCAAGGGTTCTGTTGCTATTTCTCACGACAGCAGAATTAAAGCAGATTTATTTATGAATGAGGCAGCAAGAGTTCTTGCGGCTAACGGCATTAAGGTTTACATTACATCAGAACTTCAGCCCACTCCGGTTCTCTCTTACCTCGTTCGTTACTTTAAATGTCAGGCAGGTATTATGGTTACAGCAAGCCACAACCCTGCTGCTTACAACGGCTACAAGGCATATGGCGAAGACGGTTGCCAGATGACTGATGTTGCCGCAAATACAGTTTATGATGAAATTTCAAAACTTGATATGTTCAAAGACGTTAAGATTGCTGATTTTGATGAGTCAGTTAAAAACGGTATGATTGAATATGTTGACGAGAGCGTTTATGACACATACCTTGAAAAGGTTATGGAACAGCAGGTTAACCCAGGTATCTGTGAGGGTGCAAACCTTAAAGTTGTCTATACACCTCTTAACGGTACAGGCAACAAGCTTGTGAGAAAAGTTCTCGGCAAAATCGGTGTTAAGGATGTTGTCGTTGTTCCCGAACAGGAACTTCCAGACGGCAACTTTACAACTTGCCCTTATCCGAACCCTGAAATCAAAGAAGCACTTGCAAAGGGTCTTGAACTCTGCGAGAAAGAACAGCCTGACCTTCTCCTTGCAACTGACCCTGACGCTGACCGTGTTGGCATTGCTGTTAAGGATTATGACGGTAGTTACAGACTTATTTCAGGTAATGAAGACGGTGTAATGCTCACAAACTACATTCTTTCTTGTAAAAAGGCAAGCGGTAAACTTCCTGAAAAGCCTGTTGTTGTTAAGACCATTGTTACTACAAAGCTTATCAACAAGCTTTGTGAAAAGTACGGCTGTGAACTTAAGAATGTTCTTACAGGATTTAAGTATATCGGTGAAGTTATTCTCAATCTTGAGAAAAAACATGAAGAAAACAGATTTCTCTTCGGTTTTGAGGAAAGCTACGGCTACCTTTCAGGAACATATGTAAGAGATAAAGACGCTGTTGTAGCATCAATGCTTGTTTGCGAAATGGCTGCTTACTACAAAAAGCAGGGTAAGTCACTTGCAGAAGTCATTGACGGTCTTTATGAGGAATTTGGTTACTACCTTAACCAGACATATTCATTCGAGTTCAGCGGTGCGGCCGGTATGCAGAAGATGTCTGACATTATGACATCGGTAAGAGATAATACTCCGAAGAGTATTGCAGGTTACGATGTTGTTAAGGTTTCTGATTATCTTCTTAAGAAGGAAACTGAGGTTGCAACAGGCAAAACTTCTGATATTGAACTTCCAAAATCAAATGTTATTGCTCTCCATCTTTCCGGTGATAATGCAGTTATCATTCGTCCAAGCGGTACAGAGCCAAAGATTAAGCTCTACATCACTGCAGTTGGTAAAGACAAAAAAGAAGCAGTTGAAATCTGTGATAAACTTGTTACTGCAAGCAAAGAAAATCTCGGTATTGACTAATCCAACATTAACCGGTTAATTTAAACTTTATTTATTGCAAATTTTAGGGACAGTGTACGCTGTCCCTTTTGTTTGTCATTTTATGGAATATTGTAGCCTTTTACAGATTGATAGTTTCCAAGCAGTCTCCCCCTTCTACCACATCTATCCAAAGATAAAGCAAAAACAGAGGTGACCACTGTTGCAGTCACCTCTGTAATTGGTTGATTTATAAATAGCAATTTTTAAAGGGGTATGTTGTTATTTTTAATTAAATAATATGCCCTTTGGACTCATCTCCATCTTCGGATACTTTGTCCCATTAAATAATAACCTCGTATTACATTGGACTTATCTCCGTTCTTAGATTTGAATATAAAAGTCTTCCGACTGTTAAAATTCATAATATCAATTGGTACTAGAAACATCTTAAAAAGCTTATCAACTTTTCTTTTAATCTCATTATACCTGTCCACAAACTAAGTCTTTAAAACTTTTGGACTTTGCCTATACAGTCATCGGAATTAACTCCTTTTAATTTTTATTTCGACTAATTGTATTTTATACATCTGAGTATGTACATTACAATCAAACTATAAGACTTAAATTTTCATTGGAATTATCTCCTGTTGTTTGCAGATTTTCTATGTCATCCCGACATTTTCTTTTCCGCCAATCAATGCCCTATTTACAACTAAATATTAACTTTTTGCCAAATCAATATCAGTAATCAATACCGTCAATTCCCGTTAATGGATTTTATTTTTGACATCTGTACCGATTCTAAATTTTAGCATACACCGGAATATCTCCAATCTCACTATTAAAGTGAAAGATTATTTTAAGTTCTTATCTCATCGGAATTATCTCCTGACAGTTTAGTTTACCTTGAATTTTAGAAATCAGATTGAAATTTACGGTTTCATATCTGTAATATAAGTTTCTAAATTTACGCTCCGTTTGAACCGCTTATTAAATTCAGCCTCATATTTTTTAAAATTCAGACTACTCTGCTTGCTGTTGTATAAGCCGTTCATCCATTGGCTTTAATTCTCATTTCCATTGGACCTATCTCCGTTTCGGATTTATTTGCTTAAAACTAACTTAAGCTTCCATTGGACTAACCACCAATTAAAAGAATTCAATATATATTAAGTTATAATTAAAATTCCGTTCTCCCGAGTATTAAATTCGAATAATCTTTAATGCTTAATTGGACGAATTTCAATCATAAGATGTAGATTGCTAAAGACGAATTCGGAATGCTCTTGCGATTAAAAATTAATAAATATGTTTTATAACATCAAAATAATCAGCTGTTCCGACAAAACAAATAAGAATTAAAAGATCATCTCTTAAAACACACGGGCTGTCGAGTTAGGTGGTAAGCTCCGCATATAATCTCTGATTTGTTTGAAGTAAGGTTTCCTTGCTTTCATTTTTAAAACCTCCTTAAGTTCTTTTCTTTGTCTATATTATACAGTTAGTTGTCCACATTGTCAACACTTTTATTAAAAATATTTATAATTTTATTTTTAGAAAATCTATTGAAGTTAAATTTGCATTGTGCTATAATAAAAATGTTGGGGTGTTTTTCAGTCGGTAACTTTTTAATGTACCGACTTTTTTCTTTTTAGTAAACCTTAAAAGTCTGAAAACCTTGATTATAACTGAACTTTGGTGTATTATTTAGGTATGATACTATAAGTAAAGAGGCAATAAACATGAACAGTAATTTACATATCAGAACAGCAGAAGTGAGCGATGCAGAAGCGTTACTGGCTATATACAGACCATATATTGAAAATACGGCTATTACATTTGAGTACGATGTTCCGAGCGTTGAAGAATTCGCAAATCGCATAAAAACTACACTTGAAAGATACCCTTATATTATTGCTGAACTTGACGGCAAGATTGTTGGATACGCCTATGCCGGAGTTTTCAAAGGCAGAAAAGCATATGATTGGTCAGTTGAAACAAGTATTTATGTTAGCCTTGATAATCACGGACACGGAATTGGCAGACTTCTCTATGAAAAACTTGAAGAAATTCTCAAAAAGCAGGGTATTACAAATGTCAATGCGTGTATTGCCTATGCAGAACATGAAGATGAACATCTGCATAATGACAGTGTACGCTTTCACGAAAAGCTCGGCTATAAGACTGTTGGTATCTTCCATAAATGCGCATTCAAATTTGACAAGTGGTACGATATGATATGGATGGA
>CACXEX010000054.1 GCA_902766775.1 uncultured Ruminococcus sp.
AAAGGAGATTGCGGAAATTTCGGCAAAGGTTCTTGCAGAAGATCCGATTTCGGTTTTGCAGTACAGTGTTTCAGAGGGTTACACCCCACTGAGAAAGCACCTTATGGAGTATATGAAAAAGGAGCATAACACAGGCTCCGAGAACGATGACATTCTCATCACAACGGGCGCACAGCAGATTATGGATTTATGCTCAAAGGCTCTTGTAAACGAGGGAGAGGTTGTAATCTGCGAAGCACCGTCATTCATCGGTTCACTCAATACATTCAGAAGCTACAACGCAAAGCTTGTTGGCGTTCCCGTTGAGCCTGACGGTATGAGCACAGAAAAGCTTGAAGAGGCTTTAAAAGCAAATCCGAACGCAAAACTTATTTACACAATTCCGAATTTTCAAAATCCGTCGGGTGTGACAATGAGTCTTGAAAAGCGTAAAAAGGTTTATGAGCTTGCCAAAAAGTACGGTGTTCTCATCATTGAGGACAACCCATACGGCGATTTGCGTTACAGCGGTGAATATGTTCCGAACATCAAAAGCTTTGACACGGACGGCATTGTAATCTACGCAGGTTCATTCTCAAAGGTAATTTCACCCGGAATGCGTGTTGCCTATACAATTGCGCCAAAGCCTATTTTTCAAAAGCTTGTTGTGTGCAAGCAGGGCAACGATGTTCACACCAACATCTGGTCACAGTATGTCTGCGATGAATTCATCACAAAGTACGACTTCAACGCTCACCTTGCAAAGTTGCGTGAAATCTACACAAAGAAAGCAAACTTCTGTATGGAACTTCTTGACAAATACTGTGCACCAACAATTACATACCACAAAATTGACGGTGGTCTTTTCATTTGGTGTGACTTACCCGAAGAAATTGATATGCCGAAATTCTGCAAGGAGCTCGTTCTCAAAAAGGTTTGCGTAGTTCCCGGCAACGCATTTTTAACTGACGAAAACGAAACCTGTCACAGTTTCAGAATAAACTTTTCAACACCGACTGACGAACAGCTTGAAAGAGGAATCAAGATTCTCGGCGAATACGCAAATAGCCTTAGATAACGGAGGGAACAATGGAAAATCAGACAAAAAAAGAGGTTGTATTCAGTGCGATACAGCCCAGCGGAACAATTACACTCGGCAACTACCTCGGTGCGGTTCGCAACTGGGTTACGATGCAGAACGAATATGACTGCATTTACGCCCTTGCAGACCTTCACACAATCACAGTAAGACAGACTCCTGCCGTTATGCGTAAGAATATAATTGATGCTTATGCTTCAATTATGGCTTGCGGTATTGATGTTGAAAAGAGCCTTTTCTTCATTCAGAGCCATGTTCACACTCACGCAGAGCTTGCATGGGCGCTCAGCTGTTACACACAGTTCGGCGAACTTTCAAGAATGACACAGTTCAAAGACAAGTCTGCAAAGCACGCCGACAACATCAACGCAGGTCTTTTCACATATCCTGTACTTATGGCTGCCGACATTCTTCTTTATCAGGCTGACAAAGTACCCGTTGGTGCAGACCAGAAGCAGCATATTGAAATCACAAGAAACATTGCAGAGCGTTTCAACGGTATTTACGGCAATGTATTCAAGATTCCCGAGGGATTTATTCCAAAGAACGGTGCAAGGGTTATGAGCCTTCAGGACCCGACAAGAAAGATGAGCAAGTCCGATGAAAATGTCAACGGCTGCGTACACCTTCTTGATGCACCTGAAGTTATTATGAAAAAATTCAAGAGAGCCGTTACAGACAGCGAGGCTAAAGTTCGCTATGCAGAAGGCAAAGACGGCGTAAACAACCTTATGGCAATTTACAGCGCAGTTACAGGTCTTTCATACGAGCAGATTGAAAGAGATTTTGACGGCAAGGGTTACGGCGACTTCAAAACAGCAGTAGGCGAGGCAGTTGTTGAAGAACTCCGTCCGATTCGTGAACGCTACGAAAAGCTTGTTGCAGACAAGGCATACCTTGAAAGCTGTTACAGAAAAGCCGATGAAATCGCCCTTAAAATCAGCAGTCGCACAATGGGCAAGGTTATGAAGAAAATCGGCTTTATTTAATCAAAAAGGAAACTTTGATATGACAAAAATCGAAAGCAAAGTAATCGACTTTATTAAAAACAATGTTCTCTTGTTTTGGTTCGGTGCTGTAAGCATTATTGCAATTGCACTGAGAATTTGCGGAATGGATTTTAAGAGCGATGATTTCAACAGCTTTCTCAATCCTTGGTGGAGCATAATCAAGCAAAGCGATTTTTCGGGGCTTGCCACTCAGGTGGGCAACTACAATATTCCGTATCAGGTTATAATCTACCTGATGACCCTGTTGCCTTTCAGTGCATTGTATGCGTACAAAATCGTATCAATAATCTTTGACTTTGTGCTTGCATTCTCCTCAGCGGCACTCGTGTATTCGTTTGTAAAGAGCAACGCAAAGTTAAAGGCGGCAATTACATACTCTGCCGTACTTCTTTCGGCAACGGTAATTTTTAACTCATCATTTTGGGCGCAATGTGATTCGATTTACACATCGTTTATAATCCTTGCAATCCTGTTTTTGCACAAAGACAAACCGATTGCATCGTTTGTGTTCATCGGCATTGCATTTGCATTCAAACTGCAGACCGTGTTCATCCTTCCTGTTCTGCTCTATTACTGGATTTCGACAAAGAAAATTTCAATTTTGCACTTCTTTATAATTCCCGCAGTTGATGTTATAATGTGTCTACCTGCAATTATTATGGGCAGACCGTTTATGGATATCATCACAATTTATGCCGAGCAAACTGACTACGGAAAGCTTATTCAGATGAACTGCCCGAACTTCTACGCACTTATGTGTGACGGAAACGATATGACATATTACTATCTGTTCAAGCAGTTCTCGGTTCTTCTCACAATTGCCGTTCTCGGAATTATGATGTGCGTTATCATCTATAAAAAGGTTGATTTGAAGAATATCGAAACATTTCTTCTCGCAACGGCGTGGACTGTGTTCACCTGCATTATGTTCCTTTCGTCAATGCACGAACGCTACGGCTATCTGCTTGACATTATTTTAATTGTCTATGCGGCAATAAGTGCAAAACGCCTGTGGATTCCTATTGTGTCAACGCTTATCAGTCTGAGAGGCTACTGCTACTACCTGTTCTCCTACGAACTTGTAAGCCTTAAAGTTACCGCAATCATCTACACCGCACTTTATGTTTACATAACATTTTTGCTTGTGAAAACGATTTTTAAAGTTAAATCATCTGATAAAGTTTTAAAAGGAACAATTCAAAAATAAACACATTTTAAATAACAAACAACCACCAAAACCCATTATATCGGGCTTTGGTGGTTGTTATTTTTTGTTTATTCAATGCTTTTTGACCTTCATAAAAGCAACCGCAACAATAAATGTAACAAATTCAGTAATCGGGAACGCAAGCCATATTCCGTTCATCTGAATACAGCTGTTCAAAATCCAGATTACGGGAACTAACAGTATGCCTTGTCGCAACAACTGGATGACAACGCCCGGCATAATACTGTCTGTTGCCTGTTCATAGGTTGCAATCATTGCTGAAAAACCGCTGAACACAAATCCGAGCGACATAATTCTCATTGCAGGCACACCAAAAGCGCACATTTCTTCCGATGCCGAGAACAAAAACAATATCTCTTTCGGGAATATCAGCACCAAAAGCATTCCGACAATCATCATAACGGTTGCAATAATTGTTCCGCTCTTGTTCGCTTGTTTAAGACGACTGTACTCTTTGGCTCTGTAATTAAACCGCATTATGGGCAAACAGCCTTGAATAAGTCCGTTCACGGTCATAAAAATCAACTGCTGAACCTTGAAATACGCTCCGAAAAATGCAACCGCCGTGTCTGAATATCGCACCAAAAACATATTTGCAAAATTCACGGTAAATGCCCCCAACGCATTCATAACAAACGAGGGAAGTCCGTAGGAAAATATCAGCTTTATCATCTGCGGTTCAATGCAGTTTTTAAACACGGGCTTGACCTTTTGCTTTGTACAAAACAACTGTATCAATGCAATAATTGTTGAAACGACATAGCCTAAAACCGTGGCAACTGCGGCTCCGACCACACCCATTTTCGGGAACGGACCTATGCCGAAAATAAGCAGAGGATCAAACACAAAATTGAATACAACACCCGCAATTTGAAACCACATCGGAGCAATCATATTGCCCGTTGCCTGAAGTATTTTTTGAATTACGATATGCACCATATTGGGTATCTGCATAAAAACGCATACGCTCATATACGCAATTCCGTATTCAAAAATTTCTTTGTTTTGTGTAAAAGCCGAATAATAGGGATTTATTATAAATGGTGAAATAATGTTTATCAGCACTCCGACAACTATCGATATTACCACTCCCAAAGCCGCCGCGGAATTTGCCTTTTGTTGATTTTTCTGTCCAAGATATCCCGCAATCAGAACATTAACTCCCACACCTATCCACACGGACAACGCATTCATAAGCGTTGTAATCGGGAACGCAAGCGAAACCGCCGCAAGTGCCTGTTCGTTTATCCCCGCAACAAACATACTGTCAACAAGGTTGTATGAATACTGAAAAAACATTGAAATCAACGGTGGTGCCGACATCTGAAATATAAGTTTGTTGACAGGCTCATAAGCCATTTTGTTTTCTGTTTTAACACCCATATTAGTACTCCCCATAGCATAAAATAAAAAATCGCCATACACCCGTGATGAGTGTATGGCGAAAATAAGAATCACATCTTAGAAAAATCCATACCAATAAGATTTATCATATCAACAAGCTTATTGTATCATAGTCGTAAAAAATATTCAAGATTGAAGTCCAAAAATTACTTCTTGCTTTCAAGCCACATATCAAGGGCTTTTTTATAGACATCAATGCTTGTTATTCCAAGATCAATAATAAATGCGTGGTACTCTTTTGCGTTAAAACTTGAGCCAAGTGCGCTTTCGGCTGTTTCACGCATATCAATCATCTTGAGGTAGCCTACGGTATAGGGGAGGAAGTAACCCGGGTTTGAACGGGCAAGGTCATATGCCTCTTTTGTTGCGGCTGTAACGCTTTCATCATCAGCCGAGCCGAGTGCTGTTGCCATATACTCTTTGACATCTTCATAATCCCAGCCGTCGTAGTTAACTCCGACATCGACCATTGAATAGAGAATATAGCCGAGAATATCGTTTGCATAAATAAGGTTCTTGATACCCTCGCTTGTGTCAAGATAATCCAGTGTGCATTTTGCGGCATACTGTGCCCAACCCTCGGTTGCACCTATAAAGCTGATTATCTTGCGGATATTCGGAATTTCCTTGTTTGCATTTGTTGCGGTAAACTGGTAGAGGTGACCGGGATAACCTTCGTGAGCAAGGGTTGTGTACATCTTAGTCATACCCTGATTTGCAAAGTCGGGATTGATTTTGATAATATTAACGCTTGTATCGTCAATTCGCCCCTGAACATAATAAGCGCCCACATTGTCACTCTTTGCGGAATCGCTCATATAGTCTGCCGTGTAAGAGGTTGTAACAGGAGTCGGGAAGTCCTTTTCGATGTTCTTAATCAAAAATTCAAGGATTTCATCGGCATCTTTAAAGTCGGGATTGTAGTCTTGAAATTTACTTAAATCATCCTGTGAAACATTCGCCATACTCATTCCAACTTTTGTAAAGCTGTTTTTAAGGTATGAATCAAGCTCCTCCGGAGTCATATTGCTGCTTGTCTTGTCTTTTACGATTGCCGAATAATACTTTTTGCCGATATTTCCGTAACCACAAAGACCGTCCTCGTTTTTACCTGCCTTTTTAAGGCTTTCGAGTGTGGATTTTGCGGATTTTATAGCAGGGATGTAGTATTCTTCAAAATACTTTTTGTTGGTATCAACAACCGTCTTTTCCTCGGAATTGCTCAGATCGAGTGACTTTATTCTTGACTCAAACTCGTCAACAAGGACGGATTTATCGTTCTTAATATGCTTTTCACACTCATCAATTGACTGCTGTGCAATATCGGCTGCCATAAAGTATCCGTCCTCAGCCTGTTCCTTTGTGAACTTAATGCACTCGTCCATATAGCGCTTTGTGTCTTTCAAAACAGCAAGGTAAAGGTCAGTATCGTCCTTTTCATAGAAAGTGAACTCGGACAAAGTGGTAAAGAGGTTAGCAACAACTCCCGACTGCGGGGCAAAAATGTTCTGGAGCTTTGTTGTTCCCTCATATGAAAGCTGAATTTCAAAGTAGCTTTCAAGTGTATCGTATGTCTGCTTTTGTGAAGAAGTAAGTCTTGAACGGTCAAATTGTTCAAGATCATTCTTTGCCTGTTTCATTTCGTCAAAAGATTTTTTTGTATCATCGTCAGACACATGACCAAGGGTGTAGTCTTTTTCATCATACTTCAGACCGTAATCTGACGGGTTTGAAATGTCAAAATGAGCGGTCAGGGCATCGTCCTCAAGTTCTTCCACAAACAAATCGTCACAGTACTTGTCAAACTGAATCTGAGAGTCTGTTTTTGTGGGTTCGGTATCAGAACCAAAATCGCAGGCACAGGCTGAAAATGCCATAACGGCACAAAGCAAGATTGCGATCGTACCCTTGAGCGACCTTTTATTTATAATTTTCTTCATTTTATCCTCCGTAAAAGTTGTTGTTTATCAAAGTATAACATACTATCGTGCTGTTATTCAATGATTATTTTTCATTTTGTTCTTTTCGCATTTTTTCAGCCGCCTCAAAAATCGGGTTCAGCCTGTTCTGGTTACTTTTTAGACAGCTTATGTACCACATAAAATCAAGTCCGTCATCCGCAAGCGGAACAAGTGTTCTGTGCGTTCCGTCATTTCTCAGTTCAATTGAAAGGCTTGACACCATTGCGAGAAAGTTGGTTGAACGCACAAGATAGCTTGTTGTACCCATATCGTTTTTAATCGGCGTAAGGTCGGGATTTTCGCTTTTTATATGTTCTTCCACCCAGTCAAGATAATATCCGCCGATTTCGGGAAAGAGCAATGCCTGTTTCGGAATATCCTTAAAATACACGCTGTCTTTATCGGCAAGGTTATTGTCCTTTGCAACCGAAAGATACAGTCTGTCACGCAAAAACGGCTTGCAATAAACATTGCTTTTGTCAATTTTTTTCGGAGTTACCACTATGTTATACTTATGCTCTGAAAGCATCTTTTCGGCATCTTTAGAAAGACAAAGCTCGTCTTTGATTTTAACATCAGGACATTCGGTTAAAAATCTCGGCACTGAATACCAACGCACATCTTGGTCGCAGAATCCGATTGAAACCGAAAGATTTTTGCCTGCGATATCCGCAAGGTCGGATTTCATCTTTTCGGTGCTCTGCAAAATATCGTTCACATAACCGAGTGCCGCTTTGCCCGTTTTATTGAGAACTATTCTGTTGGGAGTTCTGTCAAACAGTTCAACACCGAGTTCGTCCTCAAGCTTTTTAATCATAAGGCTCATTGCAGGCTGTGAGATGTTGAGAAGTTTTGCCGCCTTTGTAAGCGAACCCGTTTCTGCCGTCACTTTAAAATAATAAAGCTGAGTTATATCCACATAATCACTCCTTTGCATAAGCATTTGCTTATGCTCCATAATAAAGATGTAGTGTACAAATAAAATAAATCTGATACAATTTAATTACAGAATGCGGTTAAACCTGTATTTAAGTATATCATACAGAACCGCTTATTGTAAATAAATTTACGGAGGTACGGATATGGAATTTGTTACATTATCAAACGGTGTCAAGATGCCGCTTGAGGGATTCGGAGTATTTCAGGTTCCCGAAGCAGATGTTTGTGAAAAAGCTGTTCTTGACGCAATCGAAACAGGTTACAGACTTGTTGACACAGCCGCTGCATATTTTAACGAAGAGGCAGTAGGCTCTGCAATCAAAAAATGCGGTGTTCCCAGAGAAGAGCTTTTCATCACAACAAAGCTTTGGATTCAGGACGCAGGCTATGAAAATGCAAAAAAGGCTTTTGAAACATCACTCAAAAAGCTTGGACTTGACTATCTTGACCTTTATCTTATACATCAGCCGTTTGGCGATTACTACGGCTCATGGAGAGCAATGGAGGAACTTTATAACGAGGGCAAAATCCGTGCAATCGGTGTGTGCAACTTCTATCCCGAAAGACTTGCCGACCTTTGCGTAAACGCAAAAGTTGTTCCTATGGTTAATCAGGTTGAACTTCACCCGTTCTTTGCACAGGGAGATGCACTGGAAAATATGAAGAATTTCGGTGTTCAACCCGAGGCATGGGGACCACTTGCAGAGGGCAAGCACGGAATTTTCACTCACCCTGTTCTCACAGAAATCGGTAAGAAGTACGACAAAACTGCCGCACAGGTTGCTCTGCGTTGGAACGCACAGAGAGGCGTTGTTATCATTCCGAAGTCTACTCACATTGAGAGAATGAAAGAAAATCTCAACATCTGGGATTTCAAACTCACAGATGAAGAAATATCGGCTATTGCAAAGCTTGACCTCGGTCACAGCGAAATTGTTGACCACAGCTCACCCGAAACCGCAAAATGGCTCAACGGTTGGAAGATTCACGACTAAATCACGATTAAAACCAAATATTCTCAACATATGCGGCAATGCTCAACAGGCATTGCCGTTATTTTTTCAACAATTGTTGAAAACTATGTTGAAAATGTGTATAATAATCTTATGAAATTAATCTGAATTTTGTAAATTGTAACTATTTGTAATTATTTGTAATCTTTCACAGAGGAGTAACAAGTCATTACACATAGAAAATCAAAGGCAACATTCAGTTAATTTCGCAGATATTTATCGGTATGATACTAATACAATCTTCAAGGAGGCTTTTTTATGAGCAGAACATTAAACCAAAACAGCAGTACAGAGAATAAAAGCAATGCTGTTTTCGGTACAAATCCCGTAATCCGCAAGCTTTCAAAAGTTAAGGAACAGTCGGACAATTGTGCAAGCTACGGCGGAATCTCAGTAAAAACATTGTACTTTCTCCTCATTTCGGGAGTGGGATATGTGCTGTATCTCTATCTTTCGCTCAATGTTTTCAACACAGGCGAAGCATTTGACATGGAATTTGACAATTATGTTTCAACCGTACATATGACACCTCTTCTCATAGGATTGGGTGCAGCCATTCTTTCATTCATTTTGCCGTTTATTGTGGCATTTGTAAGGTCAACAGCTCCCGTTCTCGGCACAATTTACTGTTTGTGTCAGGGGGCATTGCTCGGATTCCTTTCATATGTTGCACCGCAGGAGTATCAGGGAGTTATGGGACTTGCACTTATAATCACAATTGTACTTGTCCTTGCATTGCTCGGAATTTATGCAACAGGCAAGGTTCGTCCCGGCAAAAAAGTTCGCACAGTAATTTTTGCGTTTTTAATTACATCTATTATATCTTCTCTGGCGATTCTCGTACTTACACTTATCCCTGCAACCAGACCGCTCGTTGCCTTTATCACGGAAAATCCGTTAATCTGCATCGGTTTAAGTATTTTGGGAATTATCATCGCAGCGCTGTTTCTCTTGTGTGATTTTGAAACAATCAGACAGACAGTTGAAAACAGACTACCGAAAAAATACGAATGGTCAGCCGCTTTTGGCCTTGCATTTACGGTTATTTGGCTGTATTTCAAGATTCTTGACCTTTTGGTAAATATTCAAAATTCAAAATCTTAACTAAGCATAAATAAAAGGTCGGGATTTTTACCCGACCTTTTGTTGTATTTAAACACACGGTTTTTATAACATCAAAAATATATGTATAAACATAGAAATTCATCAAGCGGGCGGATAATATCCGCCCCTACGAGTTTGTAACTAATTTGCTTTTCTGCTTTTCAGATAATAGACAACTCCGAAAGCGTCTGCCAAGAACCAACCTATGGGGATAGAGAGCCATATTCCCGTAACACCGATTTGCGGTATTCCTGACAAAACGAACGACAGCAAAACTCTTGTGCCAAGTGAAATCACAGTCAGCACAACCGACATAAACGGCTTGTTCACGGCACGATAGTAGCCGTAGAGCATAAAGAGGATTCCTATGCCGATGTAGCACGCACCCTCAATTTGCAGATACTGCGAGCCGATTTCAATTGTCTGCACATTTGAGCCGTCAACAAAAATGCTCATCAACACACCCGAAAGGCTGAAAACAATCACGCTGACAACAGCACTGAAAATGGCAACGCTTATCACGGCTTGTTTAATGCCCGACTTTATTCGGCTCATCTTGTTTGCACCGAAATTTTGCGCAACAAAAACCGAAAATGCATTTCCGAAGTCCTGCAACGGCATATAGGCGATTGTGTCAATCTTTACGGCCACCGCAAATGCCGCCATAACAACTGCACCAAAGCTGTTGACAATTCCCTGCACAACGAGTATGCCAAAATTCATAACCGACTGTTGCAAACAGGTGAATCCCGACAGCGACAGTATATTTTTAAACTTTGCTCCGTCAAAGTGCATATCGGATTTTCTCACCCTGTATTCGGGACAGGCAAAGAGGAAGTACACCAAAAGTCCGACTCCCGAAATGTACTGCGAAATCGCGGTTGCAACCGCCGCACCGACAATTCCCATATCAAGCGAAATCACAAAATACAGGTCAAGTCCGACATTCAGCACAACCGACACCACAAGAAACACGAGCGGTAAAACCGAGTTACCCACGGCACGCAGAAGATTTGATATGTAATTGTAAAGAAATGTGGCGAAAAATCCGATGAACACCCACATAAGGTAGGATTTTATGTCGCCTACTATCTCGGACGGAACGCATAAGAGCGTTATTATCGGGTCTATAAAAATGTAGATGAGTGCTGTTATCAACAGCGTGAGCGAGCCGATGAAAACCGATGACATAAAAATTCCGCCACGGATTTCGTCATTTCGTTTTCGACCGAATGCCATTGACACAAACGCACCTGTACCGAGTGAAAGTCCGATTATCACCGAATTGAGAAAAGTCAAAAGGGTATAGGACGAGCCAACTGCGGCAAGGGCATTGTCACCCACATATTTTCCGACCACCCATGTGTCGGCAAGGTTGTAGAACTGCTGAAACACATTGCCGAGCATAAGCGGTACTGCAAAAGACCACAAGCCGCCTGTTATACTGCCTGTGGTCAAATCTCTGTTTTTATTTAGTTTTATCACAAAATCATTCCGTTGTGACCGCAGATTTTGCGGTCATATTTTTTTGTTGAATTCACTTCCGCATTTTGGGCAACGAACAGTGTGATTGCCCTTTTTGTTGCGAACACGAAGTTGTGCCTTGCACACGGGACACTTGATGTAACGGTAGTCCTTTTGGTCACGGATTTTCTTGTAGGTCAGCTTGAACCAACCTGTTACCGCATTGTAAATCGGAACAAATTTTCTGTTTTCGGCACTTCTTGCAACAATGTTGCGTGAGAACATACGAAAACAAATAAGCACGATAATCAACAGCATTATGCCGTCAATGATGTATCTTGCAACACGGTTCCACACAAAAATATTCACGAACCACAGTATAAGCAACAGCACCCAGAGGGAATTGTTGAGCTTATCCGTGCCGTATCTGCCCTGCATAAAATTAGCGAATCTGTTAAATAATCCTCGCATAAAGTTCATCCTTTCCGCAAAAAGCGGTAATTACAAAAATCATCTTTCCACCATTTTAGCACAGGCAGGTCGCACATTCAATAAACATTTGACGATATATGTCACTAATCAGCCGAGAACGAGCTTTGCTGTGTCAACACTTTCCTTTGCGTCACGGCAGTAGTAGTCAGCACCGATTTTCATAGCGTAGTCCTTTGTGAGAACCGCACCGCCGACAAATATCTTGCACTTGCTTGAACCGTCCGGATTTTGAAGTTCTTTACATTCTCTTACAAGCTTGATTGTGTCCTCCATACTCTTGAGAGTTGTTGTCATAAGAGCTGAAAGTCCAATCATTGTAATATTCTGCTCAACGGCAGTATCGACAATAAGCTGCGGATCAACATCTCGACCGAGGTCAACAACTGTGTAGCCGTAGTTGTCGAGAAGAACCTTTACAATGTTCTTGCCGATATCGTGAATGTCGCCCTTTACGGTTGCAACAATGATTTTACCCTTGCTAACCGGAGTTCCGCTCGTCTTTGTGAGGTGCTGTTTGATTACATCAAAGCACTCCTGAGCTGTGTTTGCACTCTGAATAAGCTGTGGAAGGAAGATTTTATTCTTTTCAAAATCTTCACCCACCCTGTCAAGCGCAGGGATAAGCATTTCGTTTACAACCTGCATTGCATCAGTTGTTTCAAGAAGTTTTGCGGTTGCGGCAGCACCTTCGTTTTTAAGTCCGTTATAAACAGCCGCAAAAATGTCAACATTGCTGTCTGCCTTTTTAACGGGAGCGGCAGGAACAGCATCGTTATATGCGTTGATAAATTCAAGTGAGTTCTTGTCAATGCCGTTAAGCACACGGAATGCCCTTACAGCGCCTGTCATCGACTCAACATTCGGGTTGATAATCGGCAAATCAAGTCCCTGTTCCATAGCCATTGTAAGGAAAGTTCTGTTGACAAGTTCACGGTTCGGAAGTCCGAACGAAATATTTGAAACACCGAGGCAGGTTTTACAGCCGAGTTCGGTTTTAACTCTGTGCAAAGCCTCAAGCGTTTGACGGCAAGCCGCCTGTTCTGCGGAAACGGTAAGAGTAAGGCAGTCAATGTAAACATCTTTTCTGTCAATGCCGACAGCCTCGGCTCTCTCTACAATTCGTTTTGCAATCTCAAATCTGCCCTCTGCGGTTTTCGGAATACCGTTTTCGTCAAGTGCAAGTCCGACAACTGACGCACCGTACTTTTTAACAAGCGGAAGAACCGTTGAAAGGCTCTGTTCTTCACCGTTTACGGAGTTCAAAATCGGCTTGCCGTTGTAGTAGCGGAGTCCTGCCTCAATAACTTCGGGTTTTGTGGAGTCAATCTGGAGTGGAACATCGCACACGCTCTGAATAGCCTTGAGGACACGCACCATCATCTTTTTCTCGTCAATTTCGGGGTGACCTACATTGACATCGAGGATTTCCGCACCGCCCTGAACCTGACTGAGAGCCTGAGTGAGAATATAGTCAATATTATTTTCAACAAGCGCCTGCTTAAAAAGCTTTTTGCCTGTCGGGTTAATTCTTTCGCCGATGATTCTCGGACCGTTGATTTCAACAACCGTTGTTGAACTGCACACGGTTGTGTCAACGCTCTTTGTCTGCGGTTGATATTCCTTGTCGGCAACCTCCGACTTGATTTTTGCGATATAATCGGGATTTGTACCGCAACATCCGCCGATAACCTTAACTCCGTATTTGAGGAGCGAACACACGCACTCGGCAAATTCGTCTGGCATAATGTTGTACTCGTTGCTGTTAGGATCGGGCAGACCTGCGTTAGCCTTGATTACAAGGGGAAGATTTGTGTATTTAGACATCTCGGAAACAACGGGTTCAAGCTCATCGGGACCGAGTGAACAGTTGACACCGAGAGCGTCAACACCGAGTCCCGTCAGAGTGACAGCCGCACAGGCGGGGGATACACCCGTGAATGTTCGTCCGTTTCTCTCAAAGGTCATTGTTGTGATGATAGGTTTGTCGCAGTTTTCTTTTGCGGCAAGGACTGCGGCCTTAAGTTCGTAGAGGTCGGTCATTGTTTCAAAAACGATGACATCGGCATCTTTACCGGCAAGAATCTGCTGTTTGTAATATTCATAAGCCTCGTCAAATTTCATTGAACCTGCGGGTTCAAGCAACTGACCTATCGGGCCAATGTCAAGGGCAACAAGAGTGTCTGTACCCTCAACGGCTCTTCTTGCAATCTTAACGCCTGCACCAATGATTTCTTCAACGCTGTAACCGCTGTCCTGAAGTTTGTAGGCATTTGCACCGAATGTGTTTGCATACACAATGTCAGAGCCTGCCTCAATATATCTCTTGTGAAAACTCTCGATAAGTTCGGGGTGAGTGATGTTCAGCACCTCAGGCACATGGTCATACTTCACACCGCTTTTCTGAATGAGAGTTCCTGTTGCACCGTCAAGCAGAATAAAATTCTTTTGATTGAGATATTCACTAAAATTTGAAAAATTCTTAAACACCACAATGTTCCCCATTTCTTCTGAAGCGACATTTGCCTTTCATACTGCAAATTGCACAGCCTCGTTTTCTTCGTTCAATCGGATTGTCTGAAATTCCGAGAACCGCCGTAACCGACTTGGACGGCACAAGCAGACAGCTGTCACCTGTTGTAAGTCCTATTTTTCTGGGAGCGTCAAGTATTCTAAGATACTCTTTCTGCATCTCAATAGGATAGTCCCCATAGCCGGGACTGAAACGGAAGGTCATATACTTTCCGCTGTATTTTTCGGCAAGGATTTCGTCAACCTTTTGACACACCTGTTCAACGGCAACGCTTGCAAAACTGTCAAGCACCACCGCCCTTGCCATATCGGAAATCTGACTTATACGAATGAGCTTGTCAATTCCCGAACCGATTGTTGCACACATCATAACAGCTGTGTGGCAACCCTCAAGGTGCTTTTTTATGTCATTGCCGAGTAAAATATCGTCAAACGGCTCTTTGCGTTCAACATAGAGAAATCTCGGCTCTGCTGTTTTCAATATTTCTTTTTCGCATTCATCCATCAGCACATCCATACGGTAATTAAGGCTGATTCCTGCACCGCCGAGGTAGCGTATAGCCTCTTTGCGGTTTAATCTGTCAAGTGTTATCATAAAAGACTTGACACCGCCTCCGTAATTTTTCTTGCAACATACGGGTTGTTCATTGTGTAGAGGTGAATGCCGTCAACACCGTGTGCGATAAGGTCAACAATCTGGTCAACCGCATATGCAATACCTGCGTCACGCAAAGCCTCGGGCTTTGTATCGTACTTCTGCATAATCTTTGCAAATTTTGCAGGAAGGCTTGCACCGCACATTGAAACCATTCTTTCAATCTGACTTTTGCTTGTTACAGGCATAATTCCTGCCTCAATCGGAACATTCACGCCTGCAATCTTCGCTCTTTCAAGAAAGCGGTAGTAAACCGAATTGTCAAAGAAAAGCTGTGAAATAAGGTGGCTTGCACCCGACTCAACCTTTTTGCGAAGGTTGTGAATGTCCTCAACCTCATCTGTTGCCTCGCTGTGAACCTCGGGATAACAAGCGCCGGCAATGTCAAAATCGCCCTGTGATGCAATGTACTTGCACAAATCGCTTGCATAAGTGAAATCCTTCTGCGGTTCAACACCCTCAACCCTGTCGCCACGGAGTGCAAGAATATTCTCAATGCCGTTCTCCTTAAAGAGTGCAAGGTTGCGGTCGATATCAGCCTTTGTGCTGTTGATACAAGTGAGATGAGCCACTGATTCAATGCCGAAATCTCTCTTGATTTTTGTTGCAATTTCGCAGGTACGGCTCTTTGAACCGCTGCCGCCTGCGCTGTATGTTACGCTGATAAAATCAGGCTTTAAAGCCGAAATTTCTTCAAGCTTGCCATAAACCGATTCAATCGGAGAAGTCTTTTTCGGCGGAAATACCTCAAAAGAAAAAACTGTTTTTTCGCTGTTAAATAAATTGCTGATTTTCATATATAAAACACCTCGGTAATGCTTTTGTTAAACTTGATTAATTATAACATAAATAAATTTGGCATACAATACTGTTTTGGTGGGTTTTGTTGTTTTAAGATATCATTTTTTGGGGAGTTTTGGCATAAACTAAAATTATGGCAACAAAGTTTGCTATATGTAGATTTGACATCCATATACATAAAAACGGTCGGGTGACAATGTTTTGTATTTTACAAAACAGTCACTCGACCTTAATTTTACATTTTAAATTTTCAACTTTCAATTTAAAAAATTACAGCTGTAAAATCAACTTTGCGACGCCAAAATAGATAAGCAATGACAGCGAGTCGCAGACCGTTGAAATGAGCGGATTCGCCATAACAGCAGGGTCAAAACCGACCTTGCTTGCCAAAAGAGGCAAACTACTGCCGACAAGCTTTGCCATAATGATTGTGCCGACAAGTGTCAGCGAAATTACGAGGGCAATCATAAATGCGTTTTCCTGACCGTTGAGGTCGAACAAAAGCAGTTTTACAAAGTTTGCCGCTGCAAGAGTAACACCGCAAAGAATTGACACTCTGAATTCTTTCCACAGCACAAGAAAAATGCTCTTGAACTGGATTTCTCCAAGTGACAACGCACGGATTACCGAAACCGATGCCTGAGAACCTGCGTTACCGCCGGAACCGGTAATCATCGGGATAAACGACGAGAGAATAAGCACATTTGCAAGTACAGCCTCAAATGACGAGATAATCGCACTTGTAAAGGTTGCCGAAAGCATAAGTATGAGCAGCCACGGCGCTCTCTTTTTGTACAAGCCGAAAACGCTTGTTTTCATATACGGTTTGTCAGACGGCAATACGGCTGCCATCTTTTCGATATCTTCGGTAGCCTCTTCCTGAATGACATCAATAGCGTCGTCGATTGTTACGATACCTACAAGTCGATTTTCGTTATCAACAACGGGAAGGGCAAGAAAGTTGTAGTTTGAGAACATCTGGGCAACCTGCTCCTGATCGGCAAGAGTGGTTACCGAGATAACATTTTCCTCCATAATCGACTTTACAAGCTCGTCATCATCGGCAAGCAAAAGGTCTTTTACCGTTGTAATACCGATAAGCTTGTTGTTTGCGTCGGTTACATAGCAGGTGTAGATTGTTTCCTTGTCAACACCTGTTCTTCTAATTCTTTTAATAGCCATTTCTGCCGTCATATCGGGACGAAGCACAATGAACTCGGTTGTCATAATCGAGCCTGCGCTGTCCTCAGGATATTTCAAAAGCTCGTTAATCTGCTTTCTCATATCCTTGTCGGCCTGTCGTAAAATACGCTTTACAACATTGGCAGGCATTTCCTCGATAAGGTCAACGGCGTCATCGACAAATAACTCATCGACTACCTCTTTCAGTTCGCTGTCGCTGAAGCCGTGGATAAGGAATTCCTGCGTTTCGTCATCCATTTCGACAAAGGTTTCCGCCGCAAGCTCTTTTGGCAAGATACGAAACAGAATCGGCATTTTTTCATCCTGAAGATTTTCAAAAACCGCCGCAATATCATACGGTTTCATCGTAATCAGAATGTCACGCAAAGTGCTGAACTTTTTGTCATCAAGCAACACTTTGATAGTTTCAGTAAGGGTTACATTAACCTGTTCCATCATCTTTTCCTCCTTTTTAATTCAATTGGAAGTAAAGACGGTGTCACCCTGAGTATTAAATTAAATCAATTCAAATCAAAATAAAAATACAAAGCAAAATCAACAAAACAAAATGAACGCACAAGCGCACATTCTGTTGCAACTTCGCCCGGGTACAGCGCCTTTATTACCGTCTGCGTCCATTAAGTTTTCACCTCATTCGCATTTAAATT